>JAYVNK010000045.1:0-20507 GCA_043758475.1 Comamonadaceae bacterium
TGCCAAACTGCTCTACGCCTATGCTGAATGCACCGTGCCGAAGATCACCGTCATCACGCGCAAAGCCTACGGCGGCGCTTATGACGTGATGAGTTCCAAACACCTGCGAGGTGATGTCAACTTCGCCTGGCCCAACGCTGAGATTGCCGTGATGGGTGCCAAGGGCGCAGTGGAGATCATCTTCCGTGAAGACAAGGGTGACCCGGCCAAACTGGCTGCGCGCGAGGCCCAGTACAAAGCCCGCTTTGCCAACCCGTTTGTGGCGGGCGCACGTGGCTTCATCGACGACGTGATCCTGCCGCATGAAACCCGCAAACGCATCTGCCGGTCTCTGGTGATGCTGGCGACCAAGAAGCTTGAAAATCCGTGGCGAAAGCACGGAAATATTCCACTTTGAATGTGTTTGTTAAATGTTCAAATTTGACTTTTAAAGCAATAAAAACGACAATTAAAGTTCCTATGAGAACATTTAACCTATTGTCTTCGCAGAGAATATGCATTGAATTGGGTGAGCGCATCAAACGCTTTCGCCTGGGCAAAAATTTGAGTCAAGCGCAACTGGCGCACATGACCCAGGCCTCGTTGTCTTCGGTGCGTCGGCTTGAAGCGCAGGGACAGGGCAGCCTTGAATTTTTGGTGCGTGTAATGCAGGCCTTGCAGGCGGTCGCCCAGCTTGAGAGCCTGTTTGAAGAGCCTGCGCAGACCATCGCTCAAGTGGAGCGCGACCAGTCGCTGGCTTTAAGGCAGCGCGCACGTTTGCCAAGAGCCAGCGCCAGACGTGCGGCGTAACTCATGAAAAAGCTTCAGGTCATCTATGACGGCTGGGCAGAGCGATGGACTCTTGGAACTCTGGCTGACACAGGCCGGGAAATCCTGTTTGAATATTCACCACAAGCCATTGGGCGCGGTCTTCAGTTGTCTCCCATGCACCAACCGTTGCCGCGCGCGGGCGCAGTTGCAGTGTCCTTCAAGGGCGAATCCCACTTTTATGGCTTACCAGGCTTTGTGGCTGATGCGCTGCCTGATGGCTGGGGCATGCTGCTCATGGACCGTGCCTTGCGCAAATTGGGGCGTAACCCAAGGCAGGTGTCAGTGCTGGAGCGTCTGGCGATTGTGGGCGAGCGCGCCATGGGTGCGCTGTCATTCGAGCCGGCAGATGAAGACATGTTGCCTGCCGAAAAACTGGAGCTCATGGAGCTTGCCAAAGAAGTTGTCGCTTTGCAGTCTGATGAAGTTTCCAGCGCCGATCCCACTGGCGAGAAGCTGCGCCATTTGATGCAGCTGGGCGGGTCGCCCCAAGGTGCCCGGCCCAAAGTGCTGGTGGATTTCAACGCACGCACGGGCCAGCTCAGCAGCGGGTTGCCGCTGGTGGGCAGTGCAACGCCGTGGCTGATGAAGTTTCCTGCAGAGGGCGAGCACCGTGAAGTCAGTGCTGTGGAGGAAATGTATGCACGCGTGGCGAAGGCGGGTGGCATTGACATGCCGCGCAGCCGCTTTTTTGACCTGGGTGCCAAGCACAGCGCATTTGGCGTTGAGCGGTTTGACCGTGTCGTTACAGACAGGCAAGTCCGCCGCGTCCCCATCATGAGCCTGTCAGCCTATCTGCAGGCCGACCATCGCCTGCCGTCACTGGATTACGAAACCTTGTTGCTGGCGACGCTGCGTATTACTGGCGACCAGCGTGAAGTCCAAAAAGCCTTTGCGCGTTGCGTATTCAATGTGCTGATGCACAACCGGGATGACCACAGCCGCAACCTTGCTTTTCGTCTTGACGAACAGGGGCTATGGAAGCTGTCACCTGCTTTTGACCTGACCTACAGCCCGGGCCCCGGTGGTGAGCACTCCACCAGCATTGCTGGCCACGGGAAAAATATCAGCAAGGCGCACCTGATGCAGGTGGCCCAGGTAGGCGGTGTGTCTGTAAAAGTCGCTGAACGCACCATCAGCGATTGGATCAAGGTGGCAGGTGGCATGCACAAGCAGGTTCGTGAGCTTCCGATCCGGCCGGCCACGGTGCAAGGGCTGCTGAAGTCCACTGCGGCGCGGATTGAGTTGCTGCGCTAGACGCGATGAATTTTGGCGGATGAGTTGATGCGAAAAAGATGTGGATAAAAGATATGGCCAAACGATATGCCAAAGCTGAAACTGCCGCCCTGGCAAGAGCCTTGACCGATATTCCCAACGTCGGCGTGTCGATTGCGCAAGACCTGCGTTCGCTGGGCATCAGCACGCCCCAAGATGTTGCCGCCATGGACCCGTTTGCAACGTTTGACGCCTTGCGCACGCCCATGGGCAATCGGCACGACCCGTGCGTGCTGGACACCTTCCTGGCAGCCAAAAAATTCATGAACGGCGGCCCGCGCCAGCCTTGGTGGAACTTCACAGCAGAGCGCAGGGCGCTGTTGCCAAAGTAAAAGCCAAAGCACTAGTCAAAACACAACCGGAGATAGACATGTTCACAAAAATCCTCATTGCCAACCGTGGTGAAATCGCCTGCCGCGTCATCGTCACTGCAAAAAAAATGGGCATTAAAACCGTGGCGGTTTACTCTGATGCAGACAAGGACGCGCGCCATGTCGAGCTGGCCGATGAAGCCGTCAACATTGGCCCCGCGCCCAGCCGTGAGAGCTATCTGGTAGCCGACAAAATCATTGCAGCGTGCAAACAGACGGGCGCGCAGGCGGTACACCCTGGTTACGGGTTTTTGAGCGAGAACGCGGGTTTTGCAAAACGTGTCGAAGAAGAAGGCATTGTCTTCATCGGCCCCAAGCACTACTCGATTGCCGCGATGGGCGACAAGATCGAATCCAAGAAGCTGGCGGCCAAGGCAGGCGTGAACTGCATCCCGGGTGTGAACGATGCGATTGAAACGGTCGAACGTGCTGTTGAGATTGCCAAAGGCATTGGCTACCCGGTCATGATCAAGGCCAGCGCTGGCGGCGGCGGCAAGGGCTTGCGTGTGGCCTTCAATGACAAGGAGGCGCTTGAAGGCTATGCCAGTTGCCGCAACGAGGCACGCAACAGCTTCGGCGATGACCGCGTGTTCATCGAGAAGTTTGTCCAGGAGCCGCGCCATATTGAGATCCAGCTCATCGGCGACAGCCAGGGCAACGTGATTTACCTGAACGAGCGCGAATGCTCCATCCAGCGGCGCCACCAGAAGGTGATTGAGGAAGCGCCGTCACCCTTTATCAGCGACGCGACCCGCAAAGCCATGGGCGAGCAGGCGGTGCTCCTGGCCAAGGCTGTGAAGTACCAAAGCGCCGGTACGGTGGAGTTTGTAGTCGGCAAGGACCAGAGTTTCTATTTTCTGGAGATGAACACGCGGCTGCAGGTGGAGCACCCGGTGACTGAATGCATCACCGGTCTGGACCTGGTGGAACTGATGATTCGCGTTGCAGCTGGCGAGCCACTGCCGCTCGCACAAAAAGACGTGCAGCGCAACGGCTGGGCGATGGAATGCCGCATCAACGCGGAGGACCCGTTTCGTAGTTTCCTGCCATCTACTGGGCGCCTTGTGCGGTTTCAGCCACCCAAGCAGACCATGTTTGCCGCAGACACGTCGAAGCTGCTTGGGGTGCGTGTTGACACTGGCGTGCAGGATGGCGGCGAGATACCGATGTTTTATGACTCGATGATCGCCAAGCTGATCGTGCACGGCAAGGACCGGCTGGATGCGATTGCGAAAATGCGGGAGGCGTTGAATGGCTTTGTCATTCGCGGTATCTCGAGCAACATCCCGTTTCAGGCGGCGTTGCTGGCGCACTCCAAGTTTGTAGCGGGTGATTTCAATACGGGTTTCATCGCCGAGAACTACGCCCAGGGCTTCAAGGCTGAAGATGTTCCGCACGATGATCCAGATTTTCTGGTTGCGCTCGCGGCCTATGTCAACCGCCGCCTGCTGGGTCGTGCCGCCGGCATCAGCGGACAGCTGCCGGGTCATGGCGTGACGGTGGCGGAAGAGTTTGTGGTGGTCAAGCTTGGTGCCTTCGGGGACAATGCGCCACAGCGTGCATTTGTGACCGATTTCCAGTCTGAGTCGGGCTCCAGCCAAATAGAGACCGGAACAAGAAGCTATGAAATATGCAGCAATTGGCACCTCGGCGGCGCACGCATCCGTGGCTCGGTCAACGGTGTGGCATTTGCAGCCCAGGTGGAGCGCGGCGTAGGCACTGGCTCCAAAGTTAATCCGCTGGCCATCTGCGTTTCACACAACGGCACGCGTCTGGATGCGATTGTTTTGTCGCCGCGCGCTGCTGAGCTGCATGCGCTGATGCCTTATAAAGCACCACCGGACATGAGCCGTTACGTGCTGTCTCCGATGCCTGGGTTGCTGGTGGAAGTGGCGGTGCAAGTTGGGCAAAAAGTTCAGGCCGGAGAACGCGTAGCTGTTATAGAAGCCATGAAAATGGAGAATGTGCTATTCGCTGCTGCCGATGGCGTGGTAGGCAAGGTGCTGGCGGCCACGGGCGAGTCGGTGTCGGTGGATCAGCCAATACTGGAGTTCGCATGAGCTTGCGCCATGGCGAAGTTAGAAATTGCATAATCTTGAAGCTGCAACTTTGGAGCTACGAATGAATCCACATGAATTTGAAGCCGGCTTGAAAGCCGAGCACTACGGCGAGATCACCACCGTTGAACGCGCGGCAGGATACGCGCTGGGCGAACATCAACACAAGTATGACGCCTGCGCTTTGATTACGGCCGGTGACTTCACATTGGTAGTGGAAGGCGTTGCCCGAAAGTACGCCGTGGGCGATATCTTTCGGCTGTCGGCAGGCATTGTTCACCTTGAGAGTGCAGGCCCCAATGGCGCGAGTTTCTTGGTGGGTCGCCGGATGGTGGCTGCGGCGTGACGCGCCCGTTTAAAGTTCTTGGCATTCAGCAAATCGCCATCGGCGCGCCCAGCAAAGACCGCCTGCGCGTTTTGTGGGTGGACATGCTGGGGCTTGAAGTCACGGGCAATTTCGTCAGCGAACGGGAGAATGTGGACGAAGACATCTGCACCATGGGCGTGGGGCCGTTCAAGGTCGAAGTGGATTTGATGCAGCCGCTGGACATGGACAGGAAACCGGCCGTTCACACCACGCCCTTGAATCACGTAGGCCTGTGGATTGACGACCTGCCCCGTGCCGTTGAATGGCTGACGGCCAAAGGAGTGCGCTTCGCGCCAGGGGGCGTCCGCAAGGGTGCTGCGGGGTTTGACATCTGTTTTCTGCACCCCAAGGCGAATGAGGAGTTCCCGATTGCGGGGGAGGGCGTTTTGATCGAACTGGTGCAGGCACCGCCTGAGGTCGTGCGCGCTTTTGCCGCATTGGCATTGCCGTCCCCCATCTGAGTTGGCCAACACTTACTTTTGCCTGACAGATGTAGATGTAGATGCAGATGCGGGCGGTTGACTGACATAAAAGCGACAGTCTTCGGGGTTTACCTAGGCGGTTACTCATTGTGACGGCTTAAACTGTATACACCCTCAAGCTGGCGAACCTACTATACGCCGGCAAAACAGGTGCGAAGGAGACAGTTTTGCTTCCAACCGATATCGCCAATCCGTCCTATTTCCACAAGGTCGTTGATTGCCAGTGGGCCTGCCCGGCCCATACCCCTGTGCCAGAGTACATACGTTTGATCGGCCAGGGCCGCTACAGCGACGCCTACATGGTCAACTGGGTGTCCAATGTTTTTCCCGGCATTCTGGGCCGCACGTGCGACCGGCCGTGCGAGCCGGCCTGCCGCCGCAGCCGGGTGGAAGACGGTGACATTGCCCTGCCGGAACCGGTCGCCATCTGCCGGTTGAAACGCGTCGCCGCCGACATGAAGAGCGACGTCTCCAAACGCATGCCAAAAATCCCGGCCAAAAACGGCAAGCGCATCGCCTGTGTCGGCGCGGGGCCCGCGTCGCTGACCGTAGCGCGTGACTTGGCACCGCTGGGGTATGACATCACGGTGTTTGAGGGAGAGGCCAAGGCCGGTGGCTTCATGTGGTCACAGATCCCCCGGTTTCGCCTGCCGGAGTCGGTCATTGATGAAGAGACTGGGTACATCCTTGACATGGGTGTGCAGTTCAAGGGCAACCAGAGAGTCGACTCAATGCAGGCGCTGCTGGCGCAAAACTTCGACGCGGTTTTTGTCGGCTGTGGTGCCCCGCGCGGGCGCGATCTGCAATTGCCGGGTCGCAAAGAGGTCACTGAAAACATTCACATTGGCATTGACTGGCTGGCGTCGGTGTCGTTTGGTCACATCACCAGCATCGGCAAACGCGTCATCGTATTGGGCGGCGGCAATACCGCCATGGATTGCTGCCGTTCTTCACGCCGCCTGGGCGGTACCGATGTCAAGGTGATCGTGCGCAGCGGTTTTGACGAGATGAAAGCCTCGCCGTGGGAGAAGGAAGACGCGCAGCACGAAGGCATTCCGATCCTCAATTTCCATGTGCCCAAAACGTTTGAGCACGACAAAGGCAAGTTGACGGGCATGACGTTTGAAGTGGTCAAGGCGGTCTACAACGACAAGGGCGAGCGCAGCCTGGTGCCCACGGGCGTGCCGGATGTGCTGGTGCCCTGCGATGCCGTGTTGATCGCGGTGGGCCAGGAAAACGCGTTCCCCTGGATTGAGAAGGACTGCGGCATTGCCTTCGACAAATGGGGCCTGCCCGTGCTGGACAAAGTGAGTTTCCAGGCCAGCCTCCCCCATGTTTTCTTCGGCGGCGACTCGGCCTTTGGCCCTAAGAATATCATCACCGCCGTGGCCCATGGCCATGAGGTAGCCGTGTCAATTGACCGCCTCTTGAACGGCGAAGATGTGAACCGCAGGCCCGACCCGCTGACCAACCTGATGTCCGCCAAAATGGGCATTCACGAGTGGGCTTATGACAACGACACGTCGAACGACCTGCGCTTCAAGGTGCCTTGGGCCAAGTCCGAAATCGCGCTGGCCAACATCAAGGTGGAAGTGGAACTGGGCTTTGACGCGGCCACCGCGTTCAAGGAAGCAGGCCGTTGCCTGAACTGCGACGTGCAGACCGTGTTCACCCAGGAAACCTGCATTGAGTGCGATGCCTGCGTTGACATCTGCCCGATGGACTGCATCACTTTCACGGCCAACAGTGACGAGCCCGATTTGCGCTCCCGGCTCAAGGCACCGGCATTGAATCTGGCCCAGGATTTGTATGTGTCGGGCGTGATGAAAACCGGCAACGTGATGGTGAAAGACGAAGACGTCTGCCTGCACTGCGGCCTGTGCGCCGAGCGCTGCCCGACGGGTGCATGGGACATGCAGAAGTTCCTGCTGAACACCACGCAGGCCGGGCCGTCTTGCCGAGACCACAAACCGAAGTCAATCAAGCCTAGCCGTGAGGGAGTGCCCGCATGAAAAGAATCGAAGCCGTCAACGATTTCGTCATCAAGTTTGCCAATGTCAATGGCTCAGGCTCGGCCTCGGCCAATGAGCTGTTTGCCAAAGCCATCCTGCGCATGGGTGTACCGGTGAGCCCGCGCAACATCTTTCCCAGCAACATCCAGGGCCTGCCCACCTGGTACGAGGCCCGTGTCAACGCCCACGGCTACCAGGGCCGACGTGGTGGCATCGACATGATGGTGGCGATGAATCCGCAGACCTGGGATGCCGACGTGGCAGAACTGGAGCCGGGCGGCTATCTGTTCTACGACAGCACGCGGCCCATGCCCGCGTCAAAATTCCGCGATGATATCCACGTGATTGGCATGCCGCTGACCGAAATTTCCAACGCGGTCTATCCTGACCCGCGCCAACGCCAGCTCTTCAAGAACATTATTTATGTGGGCGCCCTGTCGGTGCTGCTTGAAGTGGAGGCTGGGGTGATCGAGACCCTGTTTGCCGAGCAGTACAAAGGCAAGGAAAAGCTGCTTGATTCCAATGTGCAGGCGCTGCATCTGGGCCGTGACTTTGCCAAAGAACACCTGAATGGCCCGCTGGGCATCCGCGTGCAGCGCGCCAACAAGGTGGGAGACCAGATTTTTGTAGATGGCAACAGTGCGGCCGCTTTGGGTTGTGTTTATGGGGGTGCCACGGTGGCGGCCTGGTACCCCATCACGCCGTCAAGTTCGGTGGCCGAAGCATTCCAGAAATACTGTGCCAAATACCGGGTTGACCCAGCCACAGGCCAGAACAACTACGCCATCGTGCAGGCCGAAGACGAGATCGCCTCCATCGGCATGGTGGTCGGCGCGGGCTGGAATGGGGCACGTGCCTTCACCGCGACGTCCGGCCCGGGCGTGTCGCTGATGACCGAGTTCATTGGTCTGGCCTACTTCGCCGAAATCCCGGTCACCATCATCAACGTGCAGCGCGGCGGGCCGTCCACCGGCATGCCCACGCGCACCCAGCAGGCGGACATACTCTCATGCGCCTATGCCTCTCATGGTGACACCAAACATGTGCTGCTGTTCCCCGAAGACCCCCATGAGTGTTTCGAGCACGCCGCCACGGCACTGGATCTGGCAGACCGCCTGCAAACCCCCATCTTCGTGATGACGGACCTGGATATCGGCATGAACCAGCGCCTCTGCAAACCTTTTGAATGGGACGAGGGCAGGGAGTTTGACCGGGGCAAGGTCATGACCGCTGAACAGCTCGAGGCCGGCAAGGATTTTGGCCGCTATAACGATGTGGATGGCGACGGCATACCCTGGCGCACCTTGCCCGGCACCCATGCCAGCAAGGGCAGCTACTTCACGCGCGGCACCACCCGCAACGCCTACGCCCAGTACTCGGAAAAAGGGCCAGATTACATCTACAACGTCGAGCGTCTTCTGGCCAAATTTGCCACCGCTGCCACGCTGGTGCCGCCCCCTGTCATCCGCAAGGCAAAGCACAAGACACGTCTTGGCGTGATTTTCTTCGGCTCCACTTCGCCGGCGATGCTGGAGGCGCTGGATTCGCTCAAGGCTGTCGGCATCCATCTGGACGCCATGCGCCTGCGGGCCTTTCCGTTCCCCGAGGCGGTGGCCCGCTTCATCGACGCGCATGCGCAGATTTATGTGGTCGAGCAGAACCGTGATGCCCAGATGCACGCGCTGCTGGTCAATGAGCTGGATGTGGACCCGGCCCGCATGGTGCGGGTGCTGCACTACGACGGCACACCCATTACCGCGCGCTTCATCACGCGGGCCATCACCGAGCATGTCCATGCCTCGGCGGTCGAGCCGCCCGATCCACATGCCAAGGCCGCAACACTCAAGGATTTCGCATGACCTACCTTGCCAAACCCCGCATGCACCATCCGTCGCTGGTTGCCAACGAGGTGGGCTACACCCGGCGGGATTACGAGGGCAAAGTCTCCACCCTGTGCGCCGGCTGTGGGCATGATTCCATCAGCGCGGCCATCATCCAGGCCTGCTATGAATTGAATATCGAGCCGCACCGCGTGGCCAAGCTCTCGGGCATTGGCTGCAGCTCCAAGACGCCAGACTATTTTTTGGGCGCGTCACATGGGTTCAACACCGTGCACGGGCGCATGCCGTCGGTGCTGACCGGGGCCAACCTGGCCAACCGCGATTTGCTTTACCTTGGCATTTCGGGTGACGGTGACTCAGCCTCTATCGGCCTGGGCCAGTTTGCCCACGCCATGCGTCGGGGTGTGCGCATGGTCTACATCGTGGAGAACAACGGCGTTTATGGCCTGACCAAAGGCCAGTTTTCCGCCACGGCAGACCAGGGTTCCAAGAGCAAAAAAGGCGTGGTCAACCACGACAGCCCGGTTGACCTGATTGGCATGGCCCTGCAGCTTGGCGCCACCTTTGTGGGGCGCAGCTTCTCAGGCGACAAGGCCCAACTGGTGCCGCTGATCAAGGCGGCCATGGGCCATGGCGGCGCAGCATTCATCGATGTCATCAGCCCCTGCGTGGCCTTCAACAACCACGTTGGCAGCACCAAAAGCTATGACTATGTGCGTGAGCACAACGAGGCGGTGAGCCGCATCGACTTCATCACCAGCCGCAACGAGATCACTACCGATTACCTGCCCGGTAGCGTAGTGGACGTTGAGCAGCATGATGGCATGACCCTGCGCCTGCGCAAGCTGCACGCCGACTACGACCCGACCGACCGCCTGTCCGCCATGAACCAGGTGGCAATCCACCAGGCGCGCGGCGAAGTGCTGACCGGCCTGCTGTACGTCCATCCGGAAGCCGGGGATTTGCATGCGGCGATGAACACCACCGCCGCGCCGCTGAATTCCCTGGGGCGCGAAAAGCTGTGCCCTGGCGCGCGCGCGCTGGAAAAGCTGAACGCGTCGTTTCGCTAGCCGGGGCTGAGTAGCTGCCGTGATGTCCCGTGCCGTTCCGTATTGGCGGCTGATGTCCGTACTGGCGGCGATTTGACGCACGGAAATCGTTGCCATATACTACTGCAATATACATTCTTCCCCAAGACTGCCAAATGGTCGCTACTACACTTTTCATCAACAACCGAACCCAGGCGGTACGCCTGCCGGTCGAGTTGCGCTTGCCTGCCGAAGTCAAGCGGGTGGACGTGCGTGCTCGCGGTGTTGAGCGCATCATTGCCCCGCTCAATCAATCGTGGGACAGTTTTTTTAAAGATGGCCCGTTGCCCACCGCGGACTTCATGGACGAACGGGCCGGGCAATCGCAGGGCGACCGCGAGAGCCTGTGACATTGGCAATTTGAGGCAGCGCCGCCATGTTGCGATATCTGCTGGACACCAACATCGTTATCTACGTCATCAAGCGCCGTCCGTTGCAAGCACTTGAAATTTTCAATCAGAATGCGGGCCGAATGGCCATCTCGGCGATAACTCTGGCCGAGTTGCAACATGGCGCGGAAAAAAGCAGCAATCCCGCTGCTAACCTGGCTGTTGTGGAAGATCTGTGCAGCCGCCTGGAGGTGTTGTCCTATGGTGCCAAGGCAGCACAACACTATGGAGCGATCCGCGCCGCGCTGGAGAAGCAGGGCCAGACCATCGGCGTGAATGACTTGCACATCGCCGCCCATGCGCGCAGCGAGGGGCTGACTCTGGTCAGCAACAATTTGCGCGAATTTGAGCGCGTCCCGGCCTTGCAGTTGGAAAATTGGGCAGTTTAGGTCTGACGGCGCTGTTTTGCATGTCTAAATGAGCTGTAGCCCCTGTCCAACATGCATAAGTAGCTATTAAATAAATAGCAATTTGCAGTACCCACCACAAACTTACAACGCCGGTTTTGCAGCGGCAGCGTGCCTGCGCCGCGACCAGCCCAGCGCCGCCATGCCTAAGCCCAGAAGGGCCAGCGAGCCTGGCTCGGGCACGCCGTTGCCTCCTGTGGGGGTGGCCACTGTCCAGTCGGCGTAAACCTCTAAGTTATTGCCAGTGGTATCGAAAGCTGCCGGTGCAACGCCAGAAAATGCGGTAAATAGGGGAGTGCTTGGCGACATCACTATTCTCCCGGTTTGCACAACAGGCCCCGCTATATCCACCACCGTAGCGCCAGGCGTCTGGATCTCGCAAGTATTGACGTCGCCACAGCCAAAAATCAGGCCCGGTTGGTTGCCAAAACCGCTGACGACCTGGTTGAACAGCGCCTGGCTGGCGGCAAGGGCATCCGCTTGCGTATGAAAATCAAAGTTCGCATTCACACAACCGCCAAACAGGCTGTTGCAGCTGCCCTCCACAAAACTGACGTTGTAGGTCACCGCGCCCACGACCACCCCTGTGGCGCCGGTGAGCTGGCCTGAGCCATTGATCAGCGCCACCGGCACCGCAGCGGCCTGGGTGGCAACGGTGGCAAGGCTCAGGCTGAGCGCGGCAGCGCCGAGCAGGCGGGCAATTGCCGTGGTGGTGGTGGTGGCGATGGTGGGCAGTTTCATGGCGTTCTCCGGGGTTAGCCGAAATGTAAGCAATATACACGCCACTGCAACATCGGTTTAAAATTGTCTATACAAATCAATGGCTTAGCGGCACCCTCATGCCATGCCATGCCATGCCATGCCATGCCATGCCATGCCATGCCATGCGATGCCATGCGATGCCATGCGATGCCATGCCATGCGATGCCGCCAGTCTGTAAAATTATTCGACACCTGGCAGGCATGGCGGCGCGACTTGAAGCGTCACGGTGAGCTGGGTGGAGAAGCAGGGTGCACCGGGCCGGCCCTGCACTGATACGCCCCGATGTTGACTGGCGACTTGAAAGCAAAGTCTTGCAACTCAAGTCGAGATTGATTATACTTAAATATAACTTTATTCAACGGAGGTGCATCATGCACACAACCAATCTGCGCAAGGTAGGCGGC
Source organism: Comamonadaceae bacterium (assembly GCA_043758475.1). Lineage (GTDB taxonomy): Bacteria > Pseudomonadota > Gammaproteobacteria > Burkholderiales > Burkholderiaceae_C > JANYCG01. Next base: position 12,264 of record JAYVNK010000045.1, read on the forward strand.
TCAGTGATGTTGGCGGTCCCGCCAGCGTTTCTTGAGCAACTGCATTTGCAGGCGGGTGCCACGGTAGGCATGATCGTCGCTGATGGTCACTTGGTGGTCGATCCCAAACCCAGGCCGCGTTACACGCTCGCTGAGTTGTTGGCCATCTCTGACTATTCGCAACCGCAATCTGCCGAAGACCGCGAATGGGTTGATGCGCCGGCTGTGGGGGGTGAACTGATATGAGGCGCGGTGATATCTACCTGGTCTCGCTTGATCCGACCGAAGGACGTGAGCAGCGGGGGAACCGCCCCGTCCTGGTGGTGTCGCCTGCGGAGTTCAACGAGGCAACCCAGTTGCCCATCATCTGCCCGATCACCAGCGGCGGGGATTTCGCCCGCCGCATTGGGTTTGCCGTCCCCATTAGCGGCATCAAAACAACCGGTGTCGTTCGCTGCGATCAGCCCCGCGTACTCGATCTTGGCTCCCGCAATGCGCGCAAGGTGGACACCCTGCCTGCATCAATCATGGCGGAGGTGCTGGCAAAACTCGCCCCGCTTTTTGAGTGAGCAGAAACAAGGCCAGCGACAGCTTGGAGAAATTTCGCTGGCCGAACGCTCATCGCGCCGCCAACACCGGATGAATCAAGATAGCGGCTGTTGCGGGCTGGCCTTGAACCTTGCCCTTGCCAGCGCCGCCTCCACCACGCTGTGTTTTTTGTCCAAAAGGGCCGGATCTTCTGTGCGCGAAGAGGCGGACAGTTCGCCCAGCGCTTGCGTGGCCGGTTTTTCCTGTATTTTACGCCCCTGGCCCTCGTCAGATATGCGTCGGTAGCTCTTTAATTCATAGCGACTTCGAGCGGTGTCGGCCTGCTGTGGCGACCAGGCGGCCCAGCCGGTGGCGTTGCCGGTGACGTTCTCCATGGTGATGCAATCGACCGGGCAGACCGGCAGGCACAGCTCGCAGCCGGTGCAATGGGGCTCGATCACGGTGTGCATCATCTTGTTGCTGCCCAGGATGGCGTCGGTCGGGCAGGCGGGCAGGCACAGGGTGCAGCCAATGCACCAGTTCTCGTCAATGACGGCGATGCTTCGAGGGCCTTCCAGGCCGTTGTCAGGGTTCAGGGCTGTGGCGGGACGCCCGGTGACTGCGGACAGCCGCTGGATGCCTTCCAGGCCCCCCGGCGGGCATTGGTTGATGGCGGCCGCGTCTGAGGCAATGGCCTGTGCGTAGGCCGCGCAGTTCGGGTAGCCGCAACGTGTGCACTGGGTTTGCGGCAGAACCGCAAGAATCCGCTCGGCCAGCACGGGATTGCTTCACTTTTTGCGGGCTGGCGACTGGGTCGTTTTGGTCGCCTTAGTCGCTTTTGTTGCTACTGAGTTAGTAGCTGTTTGTGTACGGGTAGAAAGGGCTACAGCCTGTTTTGACTGCTTTTCCTGAGCCGGAGCAGCGGCTTGAGCAATGACCGGCACCGCCACGCGGGCCGCCTTTGGCTTGGGCTGGTGCGCCAGAATAAACGACTTCACTTCCGGGTACACCATGTCGCGCCAGCGGCGGCCCGAGAATATGCCGTAGTGCCCGGCACCCTTGGCCTCCATGTGTTTTTGCAGTGCCTTGGGCACACCGGTGCAAATCGCATGCACGGCTTCGGTTTGACCCGAACCGGAGATGTCGTCCAGCTCGCCCTCTACTGAAAACAGGGCTGTGGTCTTGATGTCCTGCGGGCACACGTGCTCCAGTTTGCCGTCCACCCCCTTGACGTCCCAGGTGCCATTGACCAGGCTGAACTGCTGGAACACGATTTTGATGGTTTCCAGGTAATAGTCGGCGTCCATGTCCAGCACGGCGTTGTACTCGTCGTAAAACTTGCGGTGCGCCTCGGTGCTGGCGTCGTCGCCCTTGATCAGGTCCTGAAAATAATCGTAATGGCTGTTGGCGTGGTTGCTGGGGTTCATGGCCACAAAGCCTGAATGCTGCAAAAAGCCGGGGTAGACGCGCCGCCCGGCACCGGCAAAGTTGGTCGGCACCCGGTAAATCACGTTGTTTTCAAACCAGCTAAAGCTCTTTTTCATGGCCAGGTTGTTGACAGCCGTAGGCGACTTGCGTGCATCAATCGGGCCACCCATCATGGTCATGCTCAAGGGCGTGGTCTCACCGCGCGAGGCCATCAGCGATACGGCGGCCAGCACTGGCACGGTCGGCTGGCACACGCTCATCACGTGGCAATTGCCATAGATGCCCTGCAGGTGGCGGATGAATTCCTGAACGTAGTTGACGTAGTCGTCCAGGTGAAATTCGCCTTCGCTCAAGGGAACCAGCCGCGCGTTTTTCCAGTCGGTGATGTAGACCTTGTGGTCCTTGAGCATGGTCTTCACGGTGTCGCGCAGCATCGTGGCGTAGTGGCCCGACAGCGGCGCCACGATCAGCACGGCGGGCTGGCCCTTGAGTTTGCCTAAAGTGGCCGGGTCATCGGTAAAGCGCTTGAAGCGGCGCAACTCGCAAAATGGCTTGTTGATCTCTACCCGCTCGTGGATCGCCACGCCCACGCCGTCTACATCCACCGTGCGCAGGCCAAACTCTGGTTTTTCATAGTCTTTGCCCAGGCGGTGCAGCAAGTCATAACCCGCAGACAGGCGCTGGGCAAACGGGTTTTGTCCCATCACCGACTGCGGGTTGCCATAGGCCTTCGCGGCAGCATGGGCCAAATCAGAAAACGGCTCCATCAGGGAGCGCTGGGTTTCATAGAGTTGGTATAGCATCGGAAAATTGCCTCTTAAGTTTGTTGCAGTGCAATATAACAGTTGTTGCTGGTTGAATTGTGGAGTAGCCCCACCAATTGAAGCTGTGAATTGTCAATTTCATGAAAGCTCTCCAGGCAGCAAGCCGAACTCAGAACTCAAACTCATATGAACGATATTGTGAAAGCCGCAGGGCTGGATTCCCTGAAAACCCTCAAGAAAACGGCACGCATGCCCGTGCTGTTTTTGGGCCACGGCAGCCCCATGAATGCGATTGAAGACAACGAGTACCGCCAAAGCTGGCAAACCCTGGGGGTAGAGTTTGGCACGCGTTACCCGAAGCCGCAGTTGATCTTGTGCATTTCCGCCCATTGGTTGACCCGGGGTTCGTGGCTGACCGGCATGGCGCACCCCAAAACGATTCACGATTTTGGCGGTTTCCCGCAGGCCCTGTTTGCGCAGCAATACCCGGCACCCGGCGCGCCAGAGGCTGCGCAGGACATCAGCCAGAATCTCGTTCAACCTGACACGAGAAGTGCGGTGGGGCTGGCCATGACCGAATGGGGCCTGGACCACGGCAGCTGGGGCGTATTGAAGCCGATGTTTCCCGCTGCCGACATCTCTGTGGTGCAGCTCAGCATGGACTACGGGCGCCCTGCGTCCGAGCACTTCGCAATCGGACAGCAGTTCAAAGCGCTCCGAGATCATGGTGTGCTGATTGTGGGCAGCGGCAATCTGGTGCACAACCTGCGCGCCGCCAAGTTTGGCACGGGCAGCCAGCAAGCCTATGACTGGGCGATTGAGTTTGACAACGTGATCGGCGGCCAGATGCAAAGCGGCAATCTGGCAGCGCTGCAAGACTTCCAGACCTTGGGAGAACTGGCCAGGCTCGCCCACCCCAGTTATGAGCACTATTTGCCACTGCTGTATGCCGCAGGCGCGGTGCATGACGGCGAGCCGGTGCGCAGCTTCAACACCAATTTTCAGGCGGCATCCATTTCAATGCGCTCTGCGGTCTGGGGTTAATCCGATTCTTCACGCGGTCGGTGGGATCCCGTCCCGAAAATGCGCCGTAGCCATGGCCTCTACGGAATGCCAGATTTCTTCTGCCATGGGCCGACGCGATTCCTCCAGAATGTGCCCGACCAGTCCGACCGCGCGCGCCATCACGCCCAGGCCACGGCAGATTTTCCAGTCAAAGCCCATCTCGCAGCACAGGGCGCCAATCGCACCCGTGGCGTTGGTGGGCAGCGGCTTGCCGGCGCGCCGTGTTGCCTCATCGGACACGGCGGTCATCAGCGTGAGATAGGGTCCGTCAAAACCGGTCTCGCGGGCCAGCTCAAACAGCCTGGGCGTGCGCGGATCAATCGGTTTGTGGATCGGGTGGCCAATGCCCGGCACGATGCGCTTTTGCACCTGAAAACTGTCAACCACCGCTGTTGCCAGGGTGGCCGGATCAGCCGCCTTGTCGGACACAGGCATGGCCTCATAAAGCATTTTGGCCGCCCCTTCGATGCTGCCCACAAACACTGTGCCCAGCCCATTGAGCCCAGCGGCCACCGCGCCTTGCAGCGACTCGGGCGCGCCCAGGTACGTCATGCGCGCCACGATGGCGCTGGGCGTCATGCCGTGCTCCACCAGGGTCACCACCATCGCGTTGAACATGCGCGATTCGCGCTCGTTTGGGAAGCGCCCTGTGAGCTCCAGAAAACCCATGTCGCCCAAGTTGAGCTTGCCCAAAATCTCGGTGGGCAAATCCTTGCCAAAGACGGTGATGCTGGCAGCGTCGCTCCAGCCTATGTCGGTGCGCACGGGTTTGATTTTTCTGGGCATGGGATTGATTTGTTGAAGTTGGCGGGGCAGCCTGATCTTAGGGGCATTACGGGTCCAGCGCGGGAATGTCTGGGCCTGCGGTGCCAGAGTGGGGTACCGCATGGTGAGCCGCCCAGGCGGGACCCAACGGGATGCGCAGCAGGTGGTCAGTGGTTTGAAGAGTTTGCGGTCCCTCACGCTGGAGTTCGTTTGAACAGCTTTCCCACGAGCCGACGCATCCACACGTGGGCTGGGTCCCCGTCAGTGCTGCTGTGCCAGACCATGCGCACCTCATAACTCGGCGCGTCGGGGATGCCCCAAACCCTGAAGTCATAGCGCTGGCGCAGGTTGTTGGCGTACATCTCGGGCACGATGGAAAGCAAATCAGTATTCATCGCCAGCTCGGGCAGCCCGCCAAAATGCCGCGCCCGCAGCACGATGCGGTCTTGCAGCTTCATGCGGGTCAGCATTTGCTCCACGCTGCCGTGAAAGGTGGCAGTCGGTGCAGCCACCACGAAGGAGCCTTCGGCCAACTGCTGGGCGGTCAAGGTCCGGCCAGAACGGCCAGATGCTGGTCGCCAAGTTGGGGAGGCCACCGCAACGTATTGCTCGCTGAACAGCAACTCGGTGCGTATACCCCGATGCTTGGGCTGCAAAATGCCAACCGCCAAGTCAATCTCGCGTGCTTCCAGCGCAGCCGCTACCTGGTTGGCCGCCACTGAAATATTGGCCAAGCGCGCATCAGGTGCCTGCTTGCGCAGCTCGCCTGCCAGCCCGGGTAAAAAAAGCATCTCGCCCAAGTCAGACAACGAAAGTTGCCAGTGCATCTTGCTGGCCGCCGGGTCAAACTCTTCATGCCCGGTGACCAGGCTCTCCATGCTTGAAAGCTGCGCCATGACGGCAGGGGCAAGCTGCTCACACAGCCGGGTGGGCTTGAAGCCTGTCGGTGCACGCACAAACAGCTCGTCTTTAAAAAAATCCCGCAGGCGCGCCAGCGCGTTGCTGGTGGCGGGCTGCGACAGGGCCAGTGCCTTCCCTGCCAGCGTGACAGAGCCGGTACGGTGAATGGCCACCAGCACGCGCAGCAAATTTAAATCAAGTTGGCGAAAGTTCATGGGACATATTGACAGGGCATCAGGTTACTGCTGATTATTCATTAAACCAATATGACGCATCCAATCAATCCATTAGACGCATGCAGCTGACCAGCGTAAATTGTGCGGATGGCTGAAAGATCATTTACCAAAGAAGTCCAAACTCTGCGCTTGGGTGACGGCGACGAATTTCGGGGTGAAGGCATTCTGGCCGTCACCAAGGCGCTGCTGCAATCAGGTGTTTCGTATGTGGCAGGCTACCAGGGCGCACCTATTTCGCACCTGATGGATGTGCTGACCGATGCCAACGATATTTTGCAAGAACTCGGCGTGCATTTTGAGCACAGCGCGTCTGAGGCCACCGCTGCTGCCACGCTGGCTGCGTCGGTCAATTACCCCTTGCGCGGCGCAGTGGCCTTCAAGGCCACTGTGGGCACCAACGTTGCGTCTGACGCGCTGGCCAATTTGGCGTCTGGCGGCGTGATCGGTGGTGCGATGCTGATTGTGGGTGAAGACTATGGCGAGGGCTCGAGCATCATGCAAGAGCGCTCGCATGCTTTTGCCATGAAGTCGCAGGTCTGGCTGATTGACCCGCGCCCCAATTTAGAAAGCATTGTGCAAGCGGTTGAAATGGGTTTTGAGCTGTCTGAAGCCAGTCGCACGCCAGTGATGCTGGAACTGCGCATTCGCGCCTGCCATGTGCATGGCCGCTTTGCCACCAAGGCCAACAAACGACCGGCGTTCACCCTGAAAGATGCTATTAATAATCCGCAACGCGACACCAGCCGTATCGTGTTGCCGCCCGCCAGTTACGCGCAGGAACAAGAAAAAATCACCGAGCGTTGGCCGGCGGCTGTCAAGTTTATCCAGGACCACCAAGTCAACGAGTTTTTTGCCGAAGGCACTCAAGACTTTGGCATCGTCATGCAGGGCGGGCTTTACAACAGCGTGCTGCGCTCGCTGGAACTGCTGGGCCTGGCCGATGCGTTTGGCAACTCACGCGTACCGCTGTATGTGCTGAACATCACCTACCCGTTGATTGATGAGGAGTTCACACGATTTTGCTTGGAGAAGCGCGGTATTTTGCTGGTGGAAGAAGGCCAGCCTGACTTTATCGAGCAGAACGTCAACGCCATTCTGCGCCGCGCTGATGTGCAAACGCGCATCCATGGCAAAGACCTGTTGCCGATGGCGGGGGAATATACGGGCGCCGTGGTACTCAAAGGCGTGGCGCGGTTTATTGAGAAATACTCCCCCAGCTTGCTTGAAGGGCGTGACTTGCCCAAAGCAGCCCAGTCTGCTTCAACCGGGCTGGCCACACTGGAAGGCAATCCAAAAGCCTTTGCCATCAACGCGGCAGTATCAGAAGTGCAGGGCAGGCCACCGTCGTTTTGCACCGGTTGCCCGGAGCGCCCGATTTTTACCGCCATGAAGCTCATCGAACGGGAACTGGGCAAGCACCATATCAGTTGTGACATTGGCTGTCATTTGTTCTCCATCTTGCCGCCCTTCAACATTGGCGCGACCACCATGGGCTATGGCCTGGGTTGGGCGGGTGCGTCGGCTTTCAACACTGCCGATACGTCGAAGCGCACGATTGCCATGATGGGCGATGGCGGCTTTTGGCATAACGGCTTGACCAGTGGTGTGGGCAATGCCGTCTTCAACCAGACCGACAACGTGCTGATGGTGATTGACAACGGTTACTCGGCTGCCACGGGCGGGCAGGACGTGCTGTCCTCAAAAGCCGTCAACACCATCCGCAGCACCAACAACCCGATTGAAAAAGCGGTGCGTGGCGTGGGCGTGAACTGGGCCAAAACCGTCACCAACACCTACAGCCTCACGCAAATGCGCGACGTGCTGCGCGAGGCGTTGACGACCAAAGAAAAAGGCCCGAAGGTCATCGTTGCACAAAGCGAATGCCAGCTCAATCGCCAGCGCCGCATCAAACCGCAAATCAAAAAACGCATTGACAGCGGCGAGCGTGTGGTGCGTGAGCGCTTTGGCATTGACCCCGACACCTGCACGGGTGACCATTCGTGCATCCGCCTGTCGGGTTGTCCGTCACTGACCATCAAGCCCAACCCTGACCCGCTGCGGCGTGACCCGATTGCCACGGTGATCGACAGTTGTGTGGGCTGCGGCCTGTGTGGTGAAGTGGCGCATGCCGCCGTGCTGTGCCCGTCGTTTTACCGCGCCGAGATCATCAACAACCCGACGCGCTGGGATCGCTTTAAATTGCGCCTGCGCAACGCCGTGATTGGCTGGTTGCAAGACCGCATTGAGCGGCGGCTGGACGGGATTTCTGCATGACTTCACCACGTTCCATAACGATAGCGATATTAGCCATGGGTGGCGAAGGCGGCGGCGTGCTGGCCGACTGGCTGGTGGACCTGGCCGAGCACAACGGCTACTTTGCCCAGACCACATCGGTGCCCGGCGTGGCGCAGCGCACCGGTGCCACGGTGTACTACCTGGAGATGTTTCCTGAAGCGGCTACGCCTCCAGGCAGTCTGCCCGTGATGGCATTGGGCCCCGTGCCGGGTGAGGTCGATGTGGTGCTGGCATCTGAGCTGATGGAGGCCGGGCGTGCCTTGCAGCGTGGCCTGGTCAGCGCT
>JAYVNK010000046.1:0-7118 GCA_043758475.1 Comamonadaceae bacterium
TGGTGGACACGCCAGAAGTGCGTGGCATGATTAACAAGATCAGTTATCTGGTCAAAGTGCTTTAAGAGGTTGATGATGGAACTCAATGGCATTAAACCGGCTGACGGTGCGAAGCACTACAAGCGGCGTGTGGGACGCGGTATCGGCTCGGGCATCGGCAAGACTGCAGGTCGCGGTCACAAAGGCCAGAAATCCCGTGCGGGTGGCTACCACAAGGTGGGTTTTGAAGGCGGTCAAATGCCTTTGCAACGCCGTCTTCCAAAGCGCGGGTTCAAATCGCATTTATTGCAATTCAATGCAGAGGTCACCTTGACTTCGCTGGAATTGCTGGGCGCGGTGGATGTCGATATGTTGACACTCAAGCAGGCAGGTCTGGTGAGCGAAAAGGCCAAGGTCGTCAAGATCATCAAGACGGGTGCGATCACCAAGGCATTCAAGCTGAATGGCATTGGCGCCACGGCGGGTGCCAAGGCGGCTATCGAAGCGGCTGGCGGCAGCGTCGCCTGAGCCTGATCGGCTGTAAAGAACGATCACGTGGCTACCAACGCGTCTCAATTGGCAAAAACCGGCAAGTTCGGCGACCTGCGTCGTCGGCTGGTATTTTTGCTGCTCGCGCTGGTTGTCTATCGCATAGGTGCCCACATCCCCGTGCCAGGCATTGATCCGGCGCAATTGCAGCAGTTCTTCAAGGGCCAGCAAAGCGGCATCTTGGGAATGTTCAACGTGTTTTCTGGCGGCGCGTTGTCGCGGTTTACTGTATTTGCGCTGGGAATCATGCCGTATATCTCGGCGTCGATCATCATGCAGCTTCTGACATATGTTTTGCCTGCGTTTGAGCAACTTAAAAAAGAAGGCGAAGCCGGACGCCGCAAGATCACCCAGTACACGCGCTATGGAACCTTGGGTCTCGCGCTTTTTCAGTCTATGGGCATTGCGCTGGCACTTGAGAGCTCTGCCGGGTTGGTGATTTCTCCTGGCATCGGATTTCGTGTGACCGCGATTTTCACCTTGACTGCTGGCACCATGTTTTTGATGTGGTTGGGTGAACAGATTACTGAGCGTGGACTCGGTAACGGTATATCGATATTAATTTTTGGCGGCATAGCGGCAGGTTTGCCTAACGCCTTGGGCGGCATGCTGGAACTGGTTCGCACGGGTGCCATGAGCATCATCGTTGCACTGTTTATTGCCATTCTGGTTGTGCTGGTGGTTTATTTTGTGGTGTTTGTTGAGCGCGGCCAGCGGAAAATTCTGGTGAATTACGCCAGGCGACAGGTTGGCAACAAAGTGTACGGTGGGCAGTCATCTCACCTGCCATTGAAATTGAATATGGCCGGTGTGATTCCACCCATCTTTGCGTCATCCATTATTCTGTTGCCAGCCACCATTGTGGGCTGGTTCAGCACGGGTGAGTCGATGCGCTGGTTGAAGGATATTTCGGGTTCGCTGACGCCAGGCCAGCCGATCTACATCATGTTTTATACGGCTGCGATTGTTTTCTTCTGTTTCTTTTACACGGCTCTGGTTTTCAACAGCCGGGAGACTGCTGACAACCTTAAAAAAAGTGGTGCCTTCATTCCCGGGATCCGTCCAGGCGATCAGACGGCAAAATATATTGACAAGATCCTGCTTCGCCTGACGTTGGCTGGCGCGATATACATCACGATGGTTTGCTTGCTGCCAGAGTTTCTGATTCTGAAATACAACGTACCGTTTTACTTTGGTGGCACATCTCTTTTGATTATCGTGGTCGTAACGATGGACTTTATGTCGCAAGTCCAGAACTACATGATGTCGCAGCAGTACGAGTCTTTGCTCAAGAAGGCGAATTTCAAGTCATCTTGAAGCGGAGTCAAAGTACATCGAATGACAATTTTTAGAGTTTTAGGAGAATGAAATGAAAGTTTCGGCTTCGGTCAAGAAAATTTGCCGTAACTGCAAAATTATCCGGCGCAAGGGCGTTGTGCGTGTGATCTGTACAGATCCACGGCACAAACAGCGCCAGGGTTGATTGCAAGAGTTTTAGAGGATCAAAATGGCACGTATCGCTGGTATCAATATTCCGCCGCAACAGCATTCTGAAATTGGCTTGACAGCCATATTTGGCATTGGTCGCACCCGCGCCCGCAAAATCTGCGAAGCTTGTGGCATCGCCTATTCCAAGAAGGTCAAAGACTTGACTGACGGAGATTTGGAAAAAATCCGTGACCAAATTGGTCAATTCACCATTGAAGGTGATCTGCGTCGCGAAACGACCATGAACATCAAACGATTGATGGACATCGGTTGCTACCGCGGCTTCCGACATCGCCGAGGCCTGCCCATGCGTGGCCAGCGCACGCGTACAAACGCACGCACCCGCAAAGGCCCTCGCAAGGCGGCTGCGTCGTTGAAGAAATAACAGGGACTGAGAGACCAATATGGCAAAAGCTCCTACCAATACGGCCGCTCAACGCGTACGTAAAAAAGTCCGCAAAAATGTGGCGGACGGCGTTGCACACGTGCACGCTTCATTCAACAACACCATCATCACGATCACCGACCGCCAGGGCAATGCTTTGTCGTGGGCTTCGTCGGGCGGTCAGGGATTCAAGGGATCACGCAAGTCCACGCCATTCGCCGCCCAAGTGGCGTCTGAAGTGGCTGGCCGCGCGGCCGTTGAGCAAGGCATCAAGAACCTTGATGTCGAAATCAAAGGCCCCGGCCCGGGTCGAGAGTCCTCGGTGCGAGCACTTGCGGCACTTGGCATTCGCATCAACATGATTGCAGATGTCACGCCCGTTCCGCACAACGGTTGCCGCCCCCAAAAGCGCCGCAGGATCTGATGCCATTGCGCTTACGCGCTATCGCAATTATTTTTTAACAAGCCCACCGCCATCGACTGCCGTTGATGGCTCCCGCAGTTCGCTGCGGCAGATGACATAAAGGAAGTTCAAGTGGCACGCTACCTAGGCCCCAAGGCCAAACTATCACGCCGTGAAGGCACTGACCTGTTCCTTAAGAGCGCGCGTCGTTCCATCGGTGACAAGGCCAAATTTGACTCTAAACCTGGCCAGCATGGCCGTACTTCTGGTGCCCGCACCTCGGACTACGGCCTGCAGTTGCGTGAGAAGCAAAAGGTCAAACGCATGTATGGCGTTTTGGAGCGTCAGTTCCGTCGCTATTTTGAAGAAGCTGATCGCCGCAAGGGCAATACAGGTGCAAACCTGCTGTTCTTGCTGGAGTCGCGTCTCGACAATGTCGTTTACCGCATGGGGTTTGGATCAACGCGGGCTGAAGCCCGACAATTAGTCTCCCACAAGGCCATGACCGTGAATGGCCAGTCCGTGAACATTCCGTCGTTCATGGTTAAAACTGGCGATGTGATTGCTGTCCGGGATAAATCGAAGAAGCAAAACCGCGTTGCTGAAGCGCTTCAGCTTGCTGCGCAGGTTGGGATGCCAGCCTGGGTCGAGGTTAGCGCTGAAAAAGCCGAAGGCATTTTCAAGAAAGTGCCTGATCGTGACCAATTTGCAGCCGACGTGAACGAATCCTTGATTGTGGAGTTGTACTCGCGCTAAAAAGGTTCAGGCAAGTCTGTCGCGGTTGGCCACCTGCGGTCTTGTCAAATCATGTGTCGTTACGCTTAAACGCGTTTTTTCATCGAATTCGTTCCTGGCTTGCGGGGCACCGCCAGCCAGGTGCTTCACCAGCCTTACCGGTGTAACGAGCCGGGGGTATTGAGAGGAAGTTTGCATGCAATCAAATCTGCTGAAACCCAAAGCAATCAATGTTGAGCAGTTGGGCTTGAACCGTGCCAAAGTGGCGCTGGAGCCCTTCGAGCGCGGCTATGGCCACACCCTGGGCAACGCCCTGCGCCGTGTACTTTTGTCTTCCATGCCGGGCTATGCTGCAACAGAAGTCACCATTGCGGGTGTTTTGCATGAGTATTCATCGATCGACGGGGTTCAGGAAGATGTGGTGAACATTCTTCTGAACCTGAAGGGTGTGGTGTTCAAACTTCACAACCGCGAAGAAGTCACGCTGAGCCTGCGCAAAGACGGTGAAGGGGTGGTAACGGCCGCCGACATACAGACTCCCCACGATGTTGAAATCATCAATCCTGGCCATGTGATTGCAAGTCTTTCCCACGGTGGCAAACTTGACATGCAGATCAAGGTTGAAAAAGGCCGCGGCTATGTTCCGGGCACCATGCGCCGCCACGCGGATGACTCGACGAAATCGATTGGCCGAATTGTTCTTGATGCCTCTTTCTCGCCGGTGAAACGCGTCAGCTACACAGTCGAGAGCGCCCGCGTTGAGCAACGTACAGACCTGGACAAACTGGTTGTTGAAATCGAAACCAACGGTGCGATTTCCGCAGAAGACGCTGTACGTGCCTCTGCAAAAATTCTTGTTGAGCAGCTAGCGGTATTTGCACAGCTCGAAGGCAGCGAACTGGCGGCATTTGATGCACCCGCGCCACGCGGCAACACCCAGTTTGATCCAATCTTGCTGCGCCCGGTGGACGAGCTTGAACTGACGGTCCGTTCAGCGAATTGCCTCAAGGCCGAGAACATCTATTACATCGGCGACCTGATTCAGCGCACCGAGAACGAGTTGCTCAAAACACCAAACTTGGGCCGCAAGTCGCTCAACGAAATCAAGGAAGTGCTGGCGTCTCGCGGTTTGACGCTGGGAATGAAGCTGGAAAGCTGGCCACCCGCAGCGCTTGAGAAACGCTGAACAAGCGGGCTAGATAGCAAAGGCGCGAAGTTGAAAGCGCTTTATTCAAGAGCCTTGAGATAGGGCTCAGTGCCAAGGGCAGTACCTGATACGGCTGCCTGTTTTATAAATGAAGGATAAGCACCATGCGTCACGGTCACGGACTACGTAAACTCAACCGCACCAGCGAGCATCGGCTCGCGATGTTGCGCAACATGATGAATTCGCTCATCGAGCATGAAGTCATCAAGACCACGGTACCCAAGGCAAAAGAATTACGCCGGGTGGTGGAACCCATGATCACGCTGGCCAAAGAAGCCACGCTGGCAAACCGGCGCTTGGCGTTCGACCGGCTGCGCGACCGTGAAAGCGTTACCAAGCTGTTCAATGACCTTGGCCCCCGCTTCAAGGCCCGCCCTGGTGGCTACACGCGAATCCTGAAAATGGGCTTCCGCGTTGGCGATAACGCGCCCATGGCCCTGGTCGAATTGGTAGACCGTCCGGAAGTCGTTGAAGCAACGGATGCAGAGACGGCAAAGGCGTAAATCAGTTATAATTGGGACTTACCGCGCGATGGAGCAGCCTGGTAGCTCGTTGGGCTCATAACCCAAAGGTCGTAGGTTCAAATCCTACTCGCGCAACCATTTATGCGGCTCGCAATATCCAGTATTGCGAAGTCGAAAAAAAGCCCACCAAAGTGGGCTTTTTTACGCCCATTCCAGGCGTGCATCGTTATGGGCTACGACATCAAGGGCGGACGGCTATTTCGTTTTTGACTGTCTTCACGCCTTTGACCTTCATGGCAATATCGCCAGCCGTGCTTCTCTCTGTGGTGTTTTTGGCGAAGCCAGACAGCATTACCGTGCCGTTCAGGGTTTCCACCCGTATGCTTGAAGCGTCAACATCCTTGTTGTCGATAAAACGTGCTTTCACCGAGGTCGTGATGGCCGTGTCATCGACGTAAGCGCCGACAGTTTCCTGCCCTCGGGTAACGGCGCAGCCGGTGGCAGTCAGCAGGGCAATTGCAGCGATGGTTGCTGCGAGTGAAGTGCGAATATTCATGGTAAATCTCCAGTAAAAGTTAAATGTGCGCTGGTGTGGAAGCGCGGTTCCTTTGGACAGTGACCAGCCCCACTGTCCATGGGCGGAAAGCTTCGCAACGGGTCAGTCGGCCAGCCAATCTTTCAATTCGTCGGCATGTTCCTGTTCGTCGCTCAGAATGTCTTCGAGCAGGCGACGCGTGGTTGAATCCTTGTCACCAATCAACGCAATGATCTGGCTGTAGCTTTCAATGGCCACGCGCTCTGCGATCAAATTGGCCTTGATCATGGTTTTCAAGTCCGCCGAATCGTCATATTCGGCATGGCTGCGTTTGCTTAACGAGTCGGGTGAAAAATCGGGTTCACCGCCGAGCTGGACAATGCGCTGGGCCAGGCGGTCTGCGTGCCCAGATTCCTCATTCGCATGCACCAGGAATTCCTCCGCAATTTTTGGCGACGCCAGCCCCTGTGCTGTGAAATGGTGGCGTTTGTAACGCAGCACGCAGACCAGTTCTGTGGCGAGGGAGTCGTTGAGCAGCTTGATGATGTCCTTGCGCCAAGGACCGTAGTTGGGCGTCACTGCGCCTTGGTCCAGGCTGCGCCGCGCTGCGTCAATGGCGGCTTCGTCCAACACCATTCGCTGGGGTTCTGCCACGGGCAATTGTTTGACATTGCTGGGTTCATTTTTGGTGGCCATCGTGGGTTCCTTGATTGTTGTACTGGCCCGGAACGAAGATGTGCCCGACCCATGACTGAACTTTAAAAGCATCAAACAATCGCAGCCATCGGCATCAAGCGCAAGCAAGCGTAGGACGGCACCGCACGTCGCTGTCAGACTTGAGGTTGCGCCGAACCGGTTGCCTGCCACGCTGTAGACGTGGTGGACGGTTCAGCAACGTCTTCCTGCAAAGCAATGACAAAGCAGGTACCTTCTGCCAGACTGGTCCAATTCAACGGTTGCCCCGGGCGCAGCAACTGTGCCCCCCACTTCGCAGCCGCTGCAAGTGCTTCAACCGGATTTGCGCGGCAAAGGACGAAGCGCATCGTGCGCCCGTCTCGCACCAGCGTGAGTTCCGCTTGCTGCCAATGCGAAGGCAGGCACGGCATGAAACACAGCTCTTGCGCGCCTTGCTTCAAACCGAAGATTGATTCAATGGCCGCGCGGTGCATCCATGCTGCGGAACCCGTGTACCAGCTCCAACCACCGCGTCCCACGTAAGGCGGCTGGGTGTACACGTCTCCCGCCATCACATAGGGCTCAATGCCATATGCCGCGCCGTAAGCAGGGTGCTGCGCACGGTGCGCGGGGCTGAGATACGTGAAGTAGCGGTAGGCCGCGTCTCCATTGCCCGCGCCTGCGCCTGCGCCTGCGCC
>JAYVNK010000047.1:0-7113 GCA_043758475.1 Comamonadaceae bacterium
CATGAAAGCCTTCGCCGACCTTTACATCCGGCTGGACGCCACCACCAGCAGCAACAGCAAACTTGCCGCGCTGCAAGACTATTTTGGCAGTGCCACACCCGCAGACGCCGGCTGGGCGGTGTATTTTCTGGCGGGCGGCAGGCCAAGGCGCGTCGTGCCCACCAAGCTGTTGCGTGAACTCGCCATTCAGGGCAGCGGCCTTCCGGACTGGCTGTTTGAAGAAAGTTACCAGGCCGTGGGCGACTTGGCGGAAACCATCAGCTTGCTGCTGCCGCTGTCGGAAAACACGTCCCCCGAAGGCCTGGCCAAATGGGTTGAAGACCGGCTGCTGCCGCTGCGCACCGTGCCGCCCGATCAACTGGTGTCATCCCTGCTGCGGCTGCTGCTTCAGTTGGACCGCGCCAGCCAATTGGTGTTCATCAAGCTCATCACCGGCAGCTTTCGCGTGGGCGTGTCCAAGCTGCTGGTCACGCGCGCGCTGGCGGCCTTGAGCGGCGTTGACGCCAAGCGGATTGCGCAGCGGATGGTGGGCTACACCGACATCTGCGCGCGGCCGACCGCTTTGTTGTATGAACGTCTTGTCGCTGTGGCGGGCGATGACGTGCAGGACGCGCGCGACCCCGGCCAGCCCTATCCATTTTTCCTGGCGCACGCGCTGCAAACGGACAGCACAGCGTTTGATGCGCAACTTGGGGTGCCAGAGAACTGGCAGGTGGAATGGAAGTGGGACGGCATCCGCGCGCAACTGGTGAAGCGCGAGGGACAAATCTGGATCTGGTCGCGCGGTGAAGAGCTGGTGACCGAGCGTTTTCCGGAACTGGCCGCGCTGGCCTCCCATGTGCCCGATGGCACCGTGCTGGATGGCGAAATTGTGGTGTGGAAAAACGCGCAGGTGCAGCCGTTCGCCTTGTTGCAGCAACGCATTGGCCGCAAAACACTGGGTGCCAAACTGCTGGCTCAAGTGCCGGTGGCGATGCTGGTGTATGACCTGCTTGAGTGGCAAGGAACTGACTTTCGCCAGCAGCCGCAGTCTGCCCGCCGCCAGCAGTTGGAGGCGCTGGTAGCGCTTTGCGGCCAGCCGCAGTTGCAACTCTCGCAGTTGCTGCAGGGCAATAGCTGGGCCGATCTTGCGTGCCAGCGCGAGCGGGCCCGCAGCCTGGGTGTGGAAGGTCTGATGCTGAAAAACAAAACCGCGCACTACGGCGTAGGCCGCACCAAAGACGTAGGCGTCTGGTGGAAGTGGAAGATTGACCCTTACACGGTAGACGCCGTGCTGATCTACGCGCAGGCCGGGCCTGGCCGGCGCGCCAGCCTGTACACCGACTTCACCTTTGCCGTGTGGGACGCACCCGATGGTGTCGCTGATCGAAAACTGGTGCCCTTTGCCAAGGCGTACTCGGGCCTCACCGACATCGAGATGCGCCAGGTGGATGCCATCATCCGCAAGACCACGGTGGAGAAATTCGGGCCGGTGCGCAGCGTCACGCCCACGCTTGTGTTTGAGCTGGGCTTTGAAGGCATCGCCCTGAGCGCCCGCCACAAAAGCGGCATAGCTGTGCGCTTTCCCCGCATGCTGCGCTGGCGCCAGGACAAGCCGCTGGCTGAGGCCGATACGCTGGATGCGTTGCGCGCGCTGCTGCCGACATCAAACGGCGGGGGAGTGGTCAATTGACGCTGGTTTGTGACACTGTGGGCGACCCTGCTGCGACCGAGATCAAGGCAGCCCGCGCCAAGCCTGCGCGTAGGGCAATCGCTTTGGCCGATAGCTGGTTCAAGCAACGCGGCTGGAAGCCCTTTGCGTTTCAGCGTGAGGTGTGGCAGGCGGTGGCACAGGGCAAGTCAGGCCTGCTGCATGCGACCACGGGGTCAGGCAAGACGTATGCGGTGTGGCTGGCTGCGCTGAATTGCTTCGCCGCGTCGACAAAAGAGTCGTCGGGGGTGTCGTCTGTGGCGTCGTCAAAAGTGGTCGAGCCTGGGGCCGCTTCGCGGTTGAGAAAACGCCTACCACCCGCGCCGCCGCTCGCTGTCGTGTGGATCACCCCCATGCGGGCCCTGGCCGCAGATACCGAACGCGCCCTCAAAGCCCCAGTGCAAGAATTGAACCTGCCCTGGAGCGTGGGTGTGCGCAGCGGCGACACCACCAGCGCCGAGCGTGCGCGCCAGTCCCGCCGCCTGCCCACTGCGCTGATCACCACGCCCGAGAGCCTGACCCTGCTGCTCAGCCAGCCCGAAGCGCGCGCCCTGTTTGATGATCTGCGCATGGTCGTCGTGGACGAATGGCATGAGTTGATGGGCAGCAAGCGCGGTGTGCAATTGCAACTGGCGCTGGCCCGGCTGCGGCTGTGGCAGCCATCACTCATCACCTGGGGCCTGTCGGCCACGCTGGGCAACCTGCCTTACGCGCTGGAGGTGCTGGTGCCCGATCCCCGAAGCGGTGCGATTTTGATCCAGGGCAAACAGGCCAAAGAGTTGGCTGTGGACACCCTGATGCCCAAGAGTCTTGACCGCTTTCCGTGGGCAGGCCATCTTGGCCTGCGCATGCTGCCGCAGGTGGTGGCTCAAATAGAAAACAGTGCCACATCACTCATCTTCACCAACACCCGCTCCCAGTCTGAGTTGTGGTTTCAGGCGCTGCTGGAGGCGCGGCCCGACTGGGCCGGGCTGATGGCGCTGCACCATGGCTCGCTGGACCGCAAGGTGCGTGAGTGGGTGGAGCTGGCACTCAAAGAGGGGCGGCTCAAGTGCGTGGTGTGCACGTCCAGCCTTGACTTGGGTGTCGACTTTTTACCGGTAGAGCGAGTGTTGCAGATCGGCTCGCCCAAAGGCGTTGCGCGCCTGATGCAGCGCGCCGGGCGCTCGGGCCATGCACCGGGGCGGCCCTCGCGCCTGACGCTGGTGCCGACCCACAGCCTGGAGCTGCTCGAGTCCATCGCCGCGCAGGACGCGGTCGCCGCGCGCAGCATCGAGCCACGTCTTTCGCCACACAAACCGCTGGACGTGCTGGTGCAGCACCTGGTCACCGTGGCGCTGGGCGGTGGCTTTAGCGCTGACGCGTTGCTGGCTGAAGTGAAAACCACCTTCGCCTACCGCGACCTCAATGATGCCGAATGGCAATGGGCACTGGCATTCGTGCAGCAGGGTGGTAGCTCGCTCGGTGCTTACCCCGACTACCGCCGCGCCATCCCCGACGCGCAAGGCGTGTGGCATGTGCCCGATGCGCAACTGGCGCGGCGCCACCGCATGAGCATCGGCACCATCGTGAGCGACGCCAGCATGGCCGTGAAGTTCTTCAGCCGGGGCGGTGGCGGCAAGTCGCTGGGCAAGGTGGAGGAAAGCTTCATTGCCAGGCTGAAACCGGGCGACCATCTGCTGTTTGGCGGCCGCCTGCTGGAACTGGTGCGCGTGCATGAAATGACGGCCTACGTGCGCCCCGGCAGCGGTAAAAAACCGGCGGTCCCGCGCTGGAGCGGCGGGCGCATGTCGCTGTCCAATGAGCTGGCTGAAGCGCTTGTGGCCCGTCTGGACGCTGCCGCAGCCGGTCACTTTGACGGACCTGAGATGCAACTGTTGAAACCCCTGCTCGATGTGCAGGCGCGCTGGTCCGCCTTGCCTTCGGCGGGCACATTGCTCGCTGAGACCCTGCACTCGCGCGATGGCTGGCACCTTTTCCTTTACCCGTTTGCCGGGCGCAATGTGCATCTGGGCCTGGCCAGCCTGCTGGCGTGGCGCATCGCCCGCCATCAACCCAATACCTTTTCAATAGCCGTCAACGACTACGGGTTTGAGATGCTTTCGGCGGTTGAGATCGACTGGGTCCGGGCTTTTGGTCCCCAGATGTTCAGCATTGCAGATTTGCTGCCGGACGTCATTGCCAGCCTCAACGCCAGCGAACTGGCCCAGCGCCGCTTTCGCGAGATTGCGCGCATCGCCGGCCTGGTGTTCAACGGCTTTCCGGGGGCCTCAAAGAGTGCCAAACAGTTGCAGGCTTCGTCCAGCCTGTTCTTTGAAGTGTTCCGCAAGCACGATGCGGGCAACCTGCTGCTGGCCCAGTCGCAGCAGGAGGTGCTGCGCGACGAGCTGGATGCAGCGCGTCTGGAGGCAACGCTTGTGCAGCTCCAGGCAAAGACCCTGCAATGGCAACCCATCGAGCGCGCCACGCCCTTTGCTTTCCCGCTGGTGGTGCAGCGCCTGCGTGAAAGCATCACCTCTGAAAAACTGTCTGACCGAATTGCGCGCATGGTGGCGGATCTGGAGAAAGCAGCCAAGGCACCCGCAAGGCACATGTCATGAAGCAAGATGCCGCGCTCAAAATCGCGGGCTGCGACGTGCTGCTGCTCGCAGACAAAGCGCTCTACTGGCCGCAGCAGCACATGCTGTGCGTGGCCGATGCGCATTTTGGCAAGGCAGCGGCCTACCGCGCGCTGGGGCAGCCAGTGCCGCAAGGCACCACCGCCGCCAACCTGCTGCGGCTGGACGCCCTGCTGGCGCGCTACCCCGTGCGCGAGCTGGTGTTTCTGGGTGATTTTCTGCATGCGCCCAAGTCTCACGCAGCGCCCACTTTGGCGGCTTTGCATCAATGGCGTGGGCGCCACAAAGGCCTGGTGTGCAAACTGGTGCGCGGCAACCACGACCTGCGCGCGGGCGACCCACCAGCCTCGCTGGCGATGGATGTCGTGAACGAACCGTATGTGATCGGACCGTTTGCACTGCGGCATACACCGGTTGCGACTGCCAGCCTGGATGCCAGGCCCAACGACACCCATCACGTGATCGCTGGCCACGTTCACCCCGTGTTCCAGCTCCAGGGCCGGGGCCGCCAGCGCCTGCGCTTGCCCTGTTTTCACATCACAGACCAGATGACTGTGCTGCCCTCGTACGGTGAGTTTACCGGCGGCCACGCTGTGGAAGTGAAGCCTTCAAGCCGAATTTTTGTGACAGATGGCACGGGCGTATGGCCCGTATGAACAGTCACATAGTCGTCAACAGCATGCCAAATTGAACATGAAAACCCTGCGAATCACCCACTGGCTTGCCCTCGGCCTGCTCTTTCTCAGCGGCTGTAGCAGCCTGCCCACCATCGTGCCCGATCTGGCGCGCCGTCCTGTGTCTGCCGTGCAACTGCAAGGTGCGCGTGGCCCATTGACGGCGGCGCAGAGCAAGGCGGTGCTGGATCGGCTGCGCAGTCGCGGCACACCGACCAGTATTTTCGAACGCCACCTCGCGCTGGAGGAAGAAATTGTCGGCAGCCCGTTGACCACTGGGAATCAGGTGGTGCTGCTGCAAGACGGCCCGGCCACCTACAAGGCTATGTTTGCGGCGATCGCAGCGGCGCAGGACCACATCAACATGGAGACTTACATCCTGGAAGACGATGAGATTGGCCGCCAGTTTGCGCAGGCGTTGATGGACAGGCAGCGCCAGGGCGTGCAGGTCAACATCATCCGTGACAGTGTAGGCACCTTCGGCACGCCAGCGGCGTTTTTCCAGGAGCTGGCCGCCACTGGCATCAAGGTGCTGGAGTTCAACCCGATCAATCCGCTACAGTCGCGCAAGGAGTGGGCGCTGAACCAGCGTGACCACCGCAAACTGCTCATCACGGACGGCCACACGGCCTTTCTGGGCGGCATCAACATCAGCAGCGTTTATTCTGGCGGGTCGTTTGCGAGTGTGCCGCGCGGTCGGCCTGAAACCATCGCATCCCGGCCAGACCCAAGCGCTTCAAAGCCAGCCGCAGGCGAAGCACGCCCCGCCGACCAACTGGCGTGGCGCGACACCGACCTGCAATTGCGGGGCCCTGTGGTGGCCGAGTTTCAAAAACTGTTCATCACCACCTGGGAAAAGCAGAAAGGCGAGCCACTTGCCGGGAAAAATTTCTTTCCCAAGCTGGCCGCCGTCGGCCCCCATGTGGTGCGCGCCATTGGCAGCGCGCCCGATGAGCCCTTCAGCCTGATCTACGCCACGCTGCTGTCCGCCATCAACAGCGCCGAGACCAGCGTGCGCCTGACCAACGCGTACTTCGCGCCCGACCCGCAGTTACTCACCGCACTCAAGAGCGCAGCCCAACGCGGTGTGGATGTGACGCTGATACTGCCGAGCCAGACAGACTCGTGGCTGATCTTCCACGCCGGGCGAAATTACTATGACCAGTTGCTGCGCGCCGGAGTCAAAATCTACCAGCGGCGCGGTGTTATTTTGCATTCCAAAACCGCGCTGATCGACGGTGTGTGGGCCACCGTAGGCTCCACCAACCTGGACTGGCGCAGCTTCCTGCACAACCAGGAGTTGAACGCCGTCGTGCTGGGTCCAGAGTTTGGCAAGCAGGTGCAAGCCATGTTCGACAAGGACCTGGCGCTGTCTGATCAGATCACCTTGGAGGAGTGGCAGCGCCGCAGGCTTGATTTGCGCATCAAGGAAGGGTTTGCCAGGGCTTGGGAGTATTGGCTTTGATTTTTTCTTGAGTTTTTGCTTGGTTGCGGTTGGCGTTGTTTGGAGCAGCTAGCGCCGCTCTGGTTTGGTTGGCGAACGCGTCGGACGTCCGTGGCTGCTCTGCGCTGCGATCCTCCGCAGCCACCCGGCACGCCTGCTGGGCTGGGTCGGGCGCCTGGCGCGGGGCACAAACCGTTCAAGACACAACGCTACTACTTAAATAGCTATTTATGCATACCGGACGGGGGTCAGAGGTAATTCCGTCCAGATTTCCTGGCGATCGGTTAGTCTGAAGTTCCTACCCTTTTGTAGTCAGTGATCGAGCAGAATTATCTGCTGTAGCTGGGAGAGACCGTCTGATCGCGGTCTTTTTTTGGCTGTTGTCTGTAGTCACTAAATATTGTTATGCTCGTGTTGAATTAATCTATAATGGCTTTTATGGCAACACGAACCGGAACCGCTCACGTCGTCACCACCACCCGCAGGTACAAAGACCGGGTCTATTGCACCCATTTGTTGCGGCGCAGCTACCGTGAGGACGGCAAGGTCAAAAACGAGACCTTGGGCAACCTGTCCCATCTACCCGAGCCCGTGATCGATCTGATTCGCCGCTCATTGCGCGGTGAGACTTTTGTGCCCGTGGGTGAGGCCTTCGAGATTTGCTCATCGCGCGCCCATGGTCACGTA
>JAYVNK010000048.1:0-7067 GCA_043758475.1 Comamonadaceae bacterium
CGATTTTAACTGGGTTGGCAAAGATTGCCAAACTAGCGCTCCAAAATTCATGCCGTCATATAATATGTTGTATCATGTTATTTTTGAAGTTGTCGCCATGAATTTCAGCATCCATCTGCCCCAATCCCTGCTGGTCAACCTAGACAACTTCGCCAAAACCCACAATACCAGCCGCAGCGGCGTAGTGCGTGAGGCGGTGGAGAGCTATTTGGCGCAAAAGGCCGCGAGTGAGTGGCCTGCTGACATGCTGGCGTGGATGCAGTTGCCGCCTGACCCGAAAGACACGCGAGATTGGCCCGATTTTGATGCCATCCGCAAAGAAGCCAATGAGAGTTGGCAAGCAAGCTCCGAGACCTGGCTCAAAGACTTGGACGCTTGAGAAATGAGATACCTGCTCGACACCAACGCGATGACCGCATGGGCCAAAAGGGATGCCCACTTTATTGCCCGAATACAGACCTTGGTGCCCTCCGATCTGCGCATCAGCGTGATGACTGAGCACGAATTGCGCTATGGAATCGCATGCAATCCAGGCTTGCGCCTGAGGCCGATGGTCGAACGCATGCTGACGATGCTGCAGAAAGTGACGGTTGACTCCGACGTGGCGGCAACGGCCGCGCTCGTTCGCGCCGACCTGCGCAGGCAGGGCCAGCCTATTGGGCCTTATGACCTGCTGATTGCAGCCACAGCGCTGACGCATCACTTGACGGTGGTGACCCACAACACCCGTGAATTCAGTCGCGTGGCGGGACTGCCCCTGGAAGATTGGCAGCAATAGCGGCGGCGGATTTTGCGTTAGAATTTGGCTCTTCCGAGGAGCGATGCAGTTCAAGTTTGTTGAACGAGGCTCGGATCGCGCGAAACTGGCTACTCATGCCTTCTCGCCGCACCAACCGCGCTCACCCACTGTTCTGTGAGGTGAGGCTCCTATCCAGATGCCGCTTCACAGCCCCAGTGGTTTTTCAAATTTACCTTTGACCAACCTTTGGAGTGAGCCATGAACGCTGTACTGAAACCGATCAAAAACCAGGACTACGAAATTGCCGACCTGAGCCTTGCCGCCTGGGGCCGCAAAGAGATGAACATCGCCGAGACCGAAATGCCCGGCCTGATGTCGATCCGTGAAGAATTCGCCAAGGCGCAGCCGCTCAAGGGCGCTCGCATCACGGGATCGTTGCACATGACGATCCAGACGGCCGTGCTGGTCGAAACCCTGCAAGCGCTGGGTGCCGACGTGCGCTGGGCCTCATGCAACATTTTCAGCACCCAAGACCACGCCGCCGCCGCGCTGGTAGCCGCCGGCACGCCAGTATTTGCCTACAAAGGCGAGAACCTGACCGACTATTGGGATTACACCCACCGCATTTTTGAGTTCGAGGGCAAAAAAGGCACGGCGGCCGAAGGCCCCAATATGATCCTGGACGACGGCGGCGACGCTACGCTGCTGATGCACCTGGGCAGCAAGGCCGAGAAAGACATCAAAGTGCTGGCCAAGCCCGGCAGCGAAGAAGAGATTTGCCTCTTCAACGCCATCAAGGCCAAGCTCAAGGTAGACCCCACCTGGTACAGCCGCCGCCTGAAAAACATCATTGGCGTGACCGAAGAAACCACCACCGGCGTGCTGCGTTTGAATGAAATGTCGGTCAGGGGCGAGTTGGCCCTGCGCGCCATCAACGTGAACGATTCCGTCACCAAGAGCAAGTTTGACAACCTGTACGGCTGCCGTGAGTCCCTGGTAGACGCCATCAAACGCGCCACCGACGTGATGATTGCAGGCAAAGTGGCCTGTGTCGCGGGCTATGGCGACGTGGGCAAAGGTTCGGCACAAGCCCTGCGCGCGCTGAGTGCCCAGGTGTGGGTGACCGAGGTGGACCCGATCAACGCGCTGCAAGCTGCCATGGAAGGCTACAAGGTCGTGACGATGGAATACGCCGCTGACAAGGCCGATATTTTCGTATCCGCCACCGGCAACAAAAACGTCATCACTTACAAGCACATGGCGGCCATGAAAGACCAGGCGATCGTCTGCAACATCGGCCATTTTGACAATGAAATCGACGTCGCTTCGCTTGAGAAATGCAAGTGGGAAGAGATCAAGCCTCAGGTGGATCACGTGATCTTCCCCGCAGTCACGACGAAAAAGGGTAAGACCCCAAGCAAGCGCATCATCCTGCTGGCCAAAGGCCGTTTGGTGAACCTGGGCTGTGGCACGGGCCACCCCAGCTTTGTGATGTCGTCCAGCTTCGCCAATCAGACGATTGCGCAGATTGAGCTGTTCACCAAGCCCAAAGAGTACAAAGTGGGCAAGGTTTACGTGCTGCCCAAGCATCTGGACGAGAAAGTGGCACGCCTTCACCTGAAGAAAGTCGGCGCCATGCTGACCGAGCTGACGGACGAGCAAGCCTCGTACATCGGCGTGAGCAAGGCTGGCCCTTACAAGGCCAACAGCTACCGGTATTGAGCCCACCCGGCAGCGCTTTCAGCACCGTTCCCTTCGGGGGGCGACACCAGCCGCCCGGCGAAGCCGCATCGGTCGGTGTCTGCTGGAAGGGCCACGGCCAGACACCCACCATGCGAGCCGACCAACTCCTGCTGCAACGCCAGCTTGCCAGCTCCCGCTCGCAGGCCCAGCGGCTGATCGGCGCGGGCGTGCGCTGGCGCGTCGCGTCAAGCGCAGACGCGCCCTGGAAGCGCATCGGCAAAAACAGCGATGAATTGCCTGGCGACGCGCAGATTGATCTGCTGGACGCGTCCGAGGCGCGTTACGTCTCTCGCGGCGGCTTGAAGCTCGAAGGCGCGCTGGTGGTCAGCGGCGCAAAAGTAGATGGCAAGACCTGCCTGGACGTGGGCCAATCCACCGGCGGCTTTACCGACTGCTTATTGCGCCACGGTGCAAAACTGGTGGTGGGTGTGGACGTGGGCCAAGGCCAATTGCATCCGTCACTACGCGAGCACCCGCAAGTGCTGGCGCTGGAGCACATCAACGCGCGGGAGCTGATTGCTTCTTATTTAATAGCTTCTTATGCAGACTGGACAAGGGCTAGAGGCACTTTTGAGGGTGAAAATGAGGTTTCAAAGGCCTTGAACACCTCAGGGGGCACCTCTGAAGCCGCTTTTGACGCCTCGTTCGATGTGATCGCAGGCGACCTGTCATTTATCTCGCAGACGCTGGTGCTGCCAGCCCTGGCTGCACTGCTGAAGCCGGGCGCGGATTTGCTGATGCTGGTCAAACCACAGTTTGAATTGCAGCCCGGCCAGGTGGGCAAAGGCGGCATCGTCAAAGACGCAGCCCTGTATGACGTGGTGGAGCGGCGTATTCGAGATGCTTATGCCGCGCTGGGCCTGCAAATTAAAGGCTGGTTTGACAGCCCGATCACGGGTGGCGACGGCAACCGTGAATTTTTTGTACACGCCAGCGCGCCCGCCACGTTGATTTAACCCTGACTTTCGGAGCCATCACCATGCGCCAAGCGGACCCATTTCCTCTGAGCATTGAATTCTTCCCGCCAAAAACACCTGAAGGCGTCGAGAAACTGCGCACCGTGCGCCAACAGCTTTACGCCATCAAACCCGAGTTTTGCTCCGTGACTTTCGGCGCGGGCGGCTCAACGCAGTCCGGCACATTTGCCACCGTGCGCGAGATTTTGGCCGAAGGCGTGGGCGCCGCCTCGCATTTCTCGTGCGTGGGTGCCACCAAGGCCACCGTGCGCGAGCAACTGGCCACGCTCATGGCCATGGGTGTTAAACGCCTGGTGACACTGCGCGGTGATTTGCCCAGCGGTTATGGGGCTGGCGGTGAATTCCACTTCGCCAGTGATCTGGTTGAATTTATCCGCACCGAGACCGGTGATGATTTTCACATTGAGGTGGCGGCTTATCCTGAAATTCACCCTCAAGCCAAGTCCCCAGAAGCCGACCTGCATGCCTTTGCTGCCAAGGTAAATGCCGGGGCCAACGGGGCCATCACCCAGTATTTCTACAACTCAGATGCCTACTTCCGCTTTCTGCAAGACACCGACGCGCTGGGTCTGAACGTGCCGGTGGTGCCAGGGATCATGCCCATCACCAGCAGCACCCAGCTCATGCGCTTTTCAGACGCCTGCGGCGCCGAAATCCCCCGCTGGATTCGCCTGCGTCTGCAAAGCTTTGGCGATGACACCGCCAGCATCAAGGCATTTGGCCTGGACGTGGTGACCGATTTGTGCGAACAGCTTCGTGCCGGTGGCGCACCGGGTTTGCACTTTTACAGCATGAACCAGAGCGTGGCAACGCTTGAAATTTGCAAGCGAATGGGGTTGTAAGCTACGTCCACGACGGTGCCAGCAATGATTCAGGCGCGCTCAAGCAACTGCCGTCAACTGCCGAGCCACAATCGCAACGCTTGGCAAGTCCCTTACAACGCTGGCGGCTTTCACCAGCGTTGCCTTTTCCCCATGGCTAAGGGTATACAGGTCGCCGTCCTCGAAGTAGACCATGGCCTTCAGGCTTTCGCTCGGTTGAAAATTCAGACCATACATTACGCGTGCAGCGGCCAAACCCTTGGACAAATCCACACCCGACTCGACCATGGCCGCAATATCGCGATAGTCCTTGGCCTCGGCCCGTTGCAAAATCACTTTCACCTTGGTTGCCATCAGATCGTCGAACGACGCAACCTGAAGAATCCCATCTTGCGTTATGTCAGGCGTGCCGACCCGGCCAAAACCAATCGTGCCAAAAAATGACAATTTGACGAAATTCCGCTCGAAATCGCCATCGGGAACCAGAACGCTCAAGGTGTTTTTTTGATCCTGCAAAACGGTAGAGTGCGCCATGAACGGAAAAGCTGCCGCAATTGCATCGCGGTTCAGTGGCATCTCCGAAAA
Organism: Comamonadaceae bacterium; assembly: GCA_043758475.1. Taxonomy (GTDB): domain Bacteria; phylum Pseudomonadota; class Gammaproteobacteria; order Burkholderiales; family Burkholderiaceae_C; genus JANYCG01. The sequence continues at coordinate 4,866 of JAYVNK010000048.1, forward strand.
AAAATCAAAATCAACCGAAGGTCTGTGGCCCAGACGCAGTGCAATGGCGGTGCCGCCGTACAGCGCAAAACCAAGTTCTGCGGCGGGGCGCAGTTCAGGCCACAGGCGCTGCTGCGCCGCAGGCAGAATGCTCAAACGAGGTGCGAAAACGCCCCTCATGCAAACCGTCGAGCAGGCAGCTGCGGAACTTGACCTAGCCCTGCCAAGCCGAGCCGGTAGTGCCAATAGGCCCAAGAGCGCTCATTGAATTGCCCAGCCTGGGCCCGCGCAAGCACGTCGCGCAGCACGCCCTCGTCCACGCGATGGGCTAATGTCTGAACATCAGCGTAGTCGCCAATATTCATGACCTGGGCGATCACCCGGTCTTGCATCTGCACCGCTTCAGCGGGCGTTTTCCACCAGATGTACTTTGCGGCAAGTGCCATCAAAGCGTCTGGGCTGACACCCGCCGCCGCAGAATCCTCAGCCCGCTTATGGGCCTGATTTTTCAGTGAGAACATAGTTTGATGTTACTCCGGTGGACGCCTGGCGCAAGCGCAAATAAAAACCGCCATTCTCTCGTGTCAAAATCTCACCGATGAAAATACTCTTAACCGGCGCGGCAGGCTTTATTGGCATGACCACTGCGCTGACACTGTTGGGGCGCGGCGACGAGGTGGTGGGCCTGGACAACCTCAACGACTATTACGACGTCACACTCAAGCAAAACCGGCTGAACCGCCTGCTGCCGCATGACAATTTCCGGTTTGTGAAGCTGGATGTGGGCGACCGCCCCGGCACCACCACGCTGTTTGCTGAAGAAAAGTTTGACCGCGTGATCCACCTGGCCGCCCAGGCCGGCGTGCGCTACTCGCTGCAAAATCCGCACGCTTATGTAGACAGCAATATTGTGGGCTTTGTCAACATACTGGAAGGCTGCCGACACAGCGGCGTGCAGCACCTGGTTTACGCCTCAAGTTCCAGCGTTTACGGTGGCAACACCAAAATGCCGTTTTCCGAGCACGACAGCGTGGACCACCCGGTCAGCCTGTATGCAGCTACCAAAAAAGCCAACGAGCTGATGGCGCACACCTACAGCCACCTGTTTGGCCTGCCCACCACCGGCCTGCGGTTTTTTACCGTGTACGGCCCTTGGGGCCGGCCCGACATGGCGCTGTTCCTGTTCACCAAGGCCATTCTGGAAGGTCGGCCCATCGACGTGTTCAATCACGGCAACATGCAGCGCGACTTCACCTTTGTGGACGACATCGTTGAAGGCGTCGTGCGCGTGCTGGACCGAGTGGCAACCAACAACCCGGCTTATGACGCCAACGTCGCCGACCCCGCCACCAGCAACGCGCCCTACCGGGTCTTCAACATCGGCAACAACAACCCCGTGCCTCTGCTTGACTTCATTGGCTGCATTGAAGACGCCCTGGGCAAGAAAGCTGAAAAACGCCTGCTGCCGTTGCAGGACGGGGACGTGCCCGCTACCTACGCCAACACCGACGCGCTGAACGATTGGGTTGGTTTTGTGCCTGGAACCAGCGTACAGGAGGGCATTGGGCGGTTTGTGGCGTGGTACAAGAGTTACTATAGGGCGTAACAAACCAATTCAGTTGAGGGCAAGATGACCGAACTCGCGTTGGAGCAGGGGGCAAACCAGCGACCCGTGGCGGTTCTCAGCGGGGTGGATAAAACTTACCACCTGGACTCCATCAGCGTGCCAGTGATCAAGTCGGTCGACATTCTGGTGCGCCACGCGTGTTTCACCGTTTTGCTGGGACCTTCGGGCAGTGGCAAAACAACGCTGCTCAACATGATTGGTTGCATCGACAAGCCCGACGCGGGCGAAATAATCGTCGCCGACTGCAAGGTGGGCGAACTGACGGATGATGCTCTGTCAGACTTTCGCGCTAAAAACATCGGGTTCATCTTTCAGAACTTCAACCTGCTGCCGGTGCTCACCGCGTACGAGAACGTCGAATACCCGTTGCTCCTGGCGGGCATGACGGCCAAGAGTCGCGATCGTCGGGTGACCAAGCTGCTCGAAGCCGTCGGGCTGGCGGACAAGGCCCGCAACCTGCCGGGCCAGCTCTCGGGCGGGCAGCGCCAACGGGTGGCGATCGCGCGTGCACTGGCGCGGCGACCCAGACTCGTCATCGCGGACGAGCCGACCGCCAACCTCGACAGCGAGACGGGCGCAGCCATCCTTTCTTTGAT
>JAYVNK010000049.1:0-7061 GCA_043758475.1 Comamonadaceae bacterium
CCGGTTTTCAGCTCACCGCGCTCCAGCGTCATGGGGATGCAGGCTACTTGGCTGAGCAACGCCTGGTTTGATTCTGCAATCACCACACACAACTGCGGCCGCAGCTGGTGCAGCTGGCTTAGCGCCAGCGCACATTGCCGGGCCAGCGCCGGGGCCAGACCCTGAAAGGGCTCGTCCAGCAGCAGCAGGCGTGTGCCCACCATCAGAGCCCGCGCCAGCGCCGCCATTTTCCCCTGACCACCTGACAGTGCAGCGGCAGAGCGCTCCAGCATCGGCTCTATCAACGGCACCACGGCTACGGCACTGCGCACGCGCTCGCGGGCCTCTGCGGCGGTCATTCCAAGGGCCTCGCAGGGCAGATGCAGGTTCTCCAGAACCGTCATGGTCGGGAACAGCACGCGGTCTTCCGGCGCGTAGCCAATGCCCAATGCGGCGCGCTGGAATGAGGGTGCCGCCAGCAGGTTGTTGCCTGCCAGCGAGATGGCGCCGGCACGTACAGCGCACAGACCCATGATGCTTCGCAGCAGCGTGGTTTTACCGGCGCCATTGCGTCCCACAATGGCGTAGGTGGCACCCGGTTTCATCTCGACCGAAAGGCGGCGCAGCACGGGGACGCCTGCAATATCGACCGAAACGTCTTTAAGGGTCAGCACAGTGACATTCTCATTGGCCCAGCACCACGCTCTGCACCTCTTCATTGGCCATCACCACGCCGGGCGGCCCGTCGGCGGCGATGCGCCCGGCAATCCACGCGGCCACCCGGGTCGCATATTTCTGCACGATGTCCACGTCGTGCTCCACAAATATGGCGGTTACCTGGCGCTCTTGCAAAGCTTTCATGATGGTGTCCATGAGCCGGTGTTTTTCGTCTGCTGCCACACCGCTGGTGGGCTCGTCCATGATCATCAGCTTTGGGTTCAGCACCAGGGCCATGGCAATGTCCAGCAATTTGCGATGGCCCTCGGGCAGGCTGGCGCAGACATCGTCGGCGCGCGCAGCCATGCCCACTACCTCAAGAATATGGTCAACCTCGTCACCTGATGCGCACTTGGACAGCGGCTTGAACAGGCTCAGGCTTCGGCTGCGCGACACTACGGCCAGTGCCACACTGTCGCGCACGGTGTGCTCCAGAAAAAGCTGCGGTAGCTGGAATGAGCGTCCCATGCCCAAATGCACAATCTGGCGCGGGTGCATGCGGGTGATATCGGTGCCCGCAAAAATGACCTGTCCACTGGCAGGCTTGATGTAGCCCGTGACCATGTTGATGAACGTCGTTTTGCCCGCGCCATTGGCACCGATCACGGCCAGCCGCTCGCCTGCTTGCAGTTCAAAGTCGATTCCGTCAGCCGCCACCACGCCGCCGAATGACAGCGTGAGTCCCCGGGTTTGCAGCAGCGCGGTCATGCGGGTGCGGTCATGGCGGTTGCGTCCCGCCAAGCTTGGCCGTGCGCTTGTCAAACCGCACCAGCAGGGCCACCAGCCCCGACGGCGCGACAAAAATCAGCACCAGCAGCACCGTGCCAATGACAAGCTGCCAGGCGCCAGTGAGCGCCTGCGCTGCGAACAGCTTGAGAAATTCAAACGCGAGCGCGCCCAGAAATGCACCCACCGGGTGCAGCGTGCCGCCCAGCACCGCAATGAAGACATACTCACCCGAGCGCACCCAGTACCCCATCTCGGGCGTGACCAGCCCCTGAATCAGCGCAAACATGCCGCCTGAAAATCCACACAGGGCAGCAGACGCCACGTAGCCGGTGAAAAACACCCGTCGCGCCGAGATGCCCAGGTATTCCAGACGCACCTCGTTGGACTTGATCGCTGCCAGCGCCTGACCGGTTGGCGACGCGTAAAAACGCCCCAGCAGCCAGCACGCCACCACCACCAGCAGGCAGCTAAGCACCAGCAGCCAGGTCTCAAAGCCAGCGCGCTCCAGCATTTGCCCAAAAAAAGGCGGGCGCTCCATGCGCAGGCCATCGGTGCCGCCCGTGGTGTTGTAAAACTTTCCCAGCACTGCAAACAGCACCATCGACAACGCCAGGTTCAGCATGCCAAAGAAGATGCCCCGGTAGCGCACCATGAACAGCCCGGCGATGAGCCCGGCCGCCATGCCAGCGGCAACGCCCACCAGCAGCAGCACGACGCCGTCGGTTTGTGGGTAAGCGCGTGACAGCGCCACCACCGCGTACCCGGCCAGGCAGGTGAACCCGGCGTGGCCAAAAGACACCTGCCCGGCACGGATGAGAATGGCCACCCCCAGCGCAGAAAACCCGTAAGACAGGGCAATGATCAGCGGCGTTTTCAGCCACGGAAACAGCAACCCCAGGGCCAAAGCCAACGCTGCGATGAACCAGGGGGACCAGCGCAGCAGCATCATATCCGGCGCGCTTCATTCACCGCAAACAGCCCCTGGGGCCGCCACAGCAGCACCGCCAGCATGATGAGGTAGGGTACCAGCACGTCAATCTCTGGCAGCAGGTAAACGGCAAATGCCTTGCCCATGCCAATCAGCAGGGCCGCCACCGCTGTGCCGGTGATTTGCCCCAGCCCGGCGACTGCCACCACTGCAAACGACAGCACCATCATGTCCCCGCCAATGCCCGGCACCAGCGCCGTGGTGGGCGAAGCCAGCGCCCCGCCCAGGGTGCCCAGCACCGCGCCAATGCAGAAGGTGATCAGTCCGACTTTTTTGGCATTGATGCCCATGGCGCTGGCCACCTCGCGGTGGTGTGTGACGGCCATGATCTGCCGGCCAAACCGGGTGTGGCCGAGCGACCATTGCAGCCCAAAAAACACCAGCACAGCCACGGTGGGCAGCAAGATCAACTGGTACGCGGTGTAAGTGACCACGCCCACCTTCAGCGTGCCCATCGCGTCCACCGCATGCGTGACCGACACCGGGCTGGAGCCCCAAATCAGGCGTTGCAGGTCTTCCAGAATCATGAACACCGCAAAGGTCGCCAGCAGTTGCATGACGGGGTCCAGCGTGAGGATGCGCCGCACCAGACCGATCTCGATCACCGCGCCCAAAATCAGCCCTACCACCAGCGCGCCCAACAGCAGGGCCAGCAGCGACAGCGGAATGGACTCGCCATTGCCAATCAACCGCCCGGCCGTGGCCGCTGCATAGCCACCAAAGGCGTACAGGCTGCCGTGGGCGACGTTCAGGATGCGCATGACGCCAAAAATCAGCGTGAGCCCCAGCGCCACCAAAAACAGCAGCGCGGCCTGCGTCACCCCATCCAGCAGGGCCAGTACGATGAGCGATGCATTCACCGAAACGCTCGCCTGTGCGGGATCAGAACGCCTTGATGCGAGGGTCTTTGAGCATGTCCGTCTTGAGGGTCTTGACCCATTCCGGCGACTTGGTGCCCACCGGGTTCTGCACCATGACGCCGGGGTAAATTGTCAGCCCTTCGAGCACGGGAAACGGGTAGGCCGCAGTGTTTTTGGTCAGCCCCAGCATCTGGTCTTCAAGGCCCTGGCCGTCTTCGCGCATGGTGATCGGGCGCGTCAGGCCGCGAAACTTGAGGGCCCGCATGGCATCGGCCACCTGCTCGGTGCTGGGCCAGTTGCCGCTGTTGCTTTTGATGGCGGCATTGTAGGCATCGGCCACAGCCTGCACGGCTGCCACGGCGTGGTAAGCCGCGTAAATGGGGTACTGGCCGGTTTTGGCGCGGAATTTCTCGACAAACGCCTTGTGCTTGGCCTCGTCCTTGTACTCCGGGTGCAGGAAGTAATGGTCACCGCGCATGCCGACAATCACGCCGTCGGGCAGCGACTTGCCCACGCGTTCCAGCGAGCTTTCCGCCAGTGGCAGAACCCAGGTTGAGGTTTTGATCAGACCGCGCTGCGCCGCCTGGCGGATCAACGTGTCAAGCTCGCCGCCCCAAGAGGTGGACAGAATCACGTCCGGATTCAAGGCCTGCAGGCGGCTGATTTCGGAGCTGAAATCGGCCGAGCCAAATTTTGGGAACAGCTCGGCTACGACCTGCACATCAGGCTTCATGGCGCGCAGCGTGTTGATGAAAATCTCCCACGAATCACGACCCCAGGCATAGTCCTGGTTGACCACTGCAAGCGTCTTGAAGTTGGGCTTGTTGCGCAGCAGGTGCAGCACGGTGGCCACCATTTCCGATGTGGCGTTGGCCTGGGTGCGCACCACGTATTTATAGCGCTTGCTTTCCAGGATTTTCTCGGTGCCGCAGTCCCACATCACGTTGAGAACTTTCAGGTCTTCCGCCACGGGTGCGAGGGCGTTGCAACTGCCGCTGGAGATGGACGCCAGCATCACCTTGACGCCCTCTTCCTGCACCACACGGCGGTATTCCGAGAGCAGCTTGTCGCCGCCAATGCCTTCGTCAATGATGATGGGTTTGATCTTCACGCCGCCAATCCCGCCGGCCGCGTTGATCTCGTCAATCGCAATCTCGGCAGCGGCCTTGCCGGGCACGCCAAACACCGCTGCCGGACCCGACAGAAACGTGGTCATGCCGATTTTGAGTTCAGCGGGTTTTTGCTGGGCTGGGGCAGCGGCTGCGAAAGCCAGCAGGCTAAAGGCAAATGCGCCCGCCCGGATCAAACTGTTCATGGTTGTCTCCATTTGATTATGGTTTGCTCACTCATCCGCACTGCGGCGGGTGTGATGTGAACTATAGCAAGCTTTGTGCGGCGGCGATCTACCCCGTAGTTCGCGCCCGATTTCTGGCCAGCGCCCGCCGCTGCACCGCTCGATGCCGCCCAGGTCGCAGCGAGATTGCACATCTGCAAAGCCCGCCGAGCCCAGAATGTCGCGCACGCGGACCGATTGGTCATAGCCATGCTCCAGCAACAGCCAGCCGCCCCCGTGCAAATTCCCCGGTGCCTGGCCGATGATGGCGCGCAGGTCGTCCAGGCCGTCCGCGCCGCTGGTCAACGCCTGCTGCGGCTCGTGCGTAAGGTCGCGCAGGTGCGGGTCGCCAGCGGCGATGTAGGGCGGGTTGGAGGCGATCAGGTGGTAGTGGCCCAGGACGCCATCCAGCCACGAGCCCTGGCTGAACTGAACGTCCAGATGCAGCCGCTGCGCGTTCGTTTGCGCAACGTCCAATGCGCCGCTGCTGAAATCGGTCGCACGCACCTGAACATCAGGGCGCGAATGCTTGATGGCCAAGGCCACCGCGCCACTGCCGGTGCCCAGGTCGAGTGCGCACAGAGGGCCTTTGAGGCCACACCCGTCCAGCCCATCCAGCACGTGCAGCGCCCATTCCACCAGGGTTTCGGTGTCTGGGCGGGGCACCAGAACGCGGGCGTCGACGTGAAGCTCAAGCCCGAAGAACCCCTTGAGCCCGGTCAGGTAGGCCAGCGGCTCCCCAAGCAGGCGGCGCTGTACCAGCGCCATGAAAGCAGCATTGACCGGCTCGGGCAGGGCGTCCAGGTCATGCGCCAGCAACCAGGCGCGCTCAGACGCAGGCTTGTACAGCGCGTGCAGCAGCAGCAGTTGGGCGTCCAGCCGGTCCAGGCCCAATGCTATTGCGCTGGATTGAGCACCACTAATATTTCTGGAAACGGGGTTTATGACGTTCATGGGTGTCGTTTGTTGAAAACACTGCCAACTTTATTCCACGCCCGAGAGGCGTGCGGGTGAAAGTGGTGACCGAGTACCTACAGGCCGTGAAAGACCTGGGCCGTGGCGCGCCCAGCTTCTATGGTCTGGAAGCTTTCATTGAGGCCTAGGTGTTGGTTGAAGGTCTGCGCCGCGCGGGCGCAGGCCCTGCCCCTGCGTCGCTGGTGGCTGCTTTGGAGACATTGCGCAGGCTTGACGTGGGTGGCTACTTCGTCAGCTACCGGCCCGATGCCCACAATGGCAGCAGCTTTGTGGAGATTGCCGTGATCAACTCGGCGGGTGAGGTGGCGCGCTGAGTTTGCCGATGCAGTCCGACCTAAATTACTACTTAATTAGTAGCTAACTATGCACTGTAGACAAGGGCTATGGCCAATTTATATTGTTAAAATTGGCCAAAATCCGTCAAATCAGGCCGCAGACGCGACTTCCAGCTCAGCCAGTTGCTGTGCAGCTTCGCAGGCTTGCAGCGCCTGCACCACATCGTCCAGGTCGCCTTCCATGATGCCCAGCAGCTTGTACAGCGTAAGGTTGATACGGTGGTCCGTCAGGCGACCTCGCGGGAAATTGTAGGTCCTTATCCGGTCGCTTCTGTCGCCCGATCCGATCAGCCCTTTGCGCTCGGCCGCGTCCTTGGCGGCACGCTCCGAGCGGTCTTTCTCGATAATGCGCGCGGTCAGCACTTTCATGGCCTGGGCCTTGTTGCCGTGCTGGCTGCGACCGTCCTGGCATTCGGCCACGATGCCGGTGGGCAGATGGGTGATGCGCACGGCTGAATCGGTCTTGTTGATGTGCTGGCCGCCAGCGCCGCTGGCGCGGTAGGTGTCAATGCGCAAATCGGCCGGGTTGATGGTGATCGCCACGGCTTCATCGGGCTCGGCCAGCACGGCCACGGTGCAGGCGCTGGTGTGAATGCGCCCTTGGGTTTCGGTGGCAGGCACGCGCTGCACGCGGTGGCCGCCGGACTCGAATTTGAGCGCGCCATAGACGCCCTGGCCCGCTCCCGCGTTCGAAATTTGCAGCACCACCTCCTTGTAGCCCCCCAGCTCGCTGGGCGACTGGCTCATGATCTCGGTGCGCCAGCCCATGCGCTCGCAGTAGCGCGTGTACATGCGCGCCAGGTCGCCCGCAAACAGGGCTGACTCATCGCCGCCCGTGCCCGCGCGGATCTCCACAAACGCGTTGCGCGCGTCATCGGGGTCTTTGGGCAGCAGCATCCGCTGCAGTTCGCCTTCCAGCTGCGCCATCTCGGCCGTGGCGGCGTCAATTTCTTCCTGCGCCATCTGATGCATGTCAACATCGTTGCCGGATGCTGACAGCAAATCCTGTCCCGCAGCCACATCAGCCTCGCGCTGCAAATAGCGCGTCCAGCGCGTGGCAACCGACGCCACCTCGGTGTGCTCGCGCGACAGCACCAGAAACTGCTTCATGTCTTTCATGATGTCTTCGCGTGACAGCAAAAACT
>JAYVNK010000050.1:0-7006 GCA_043758475.1 Comamonadaceae bacterium
TGGCCCAATGGTACGGGCAGGGCAAGATCAAACCTGTGATTGACAGCACCATGCCCATGGCCGAACTCAAAGCCGCCTACGCGCACATGGGATCGCGCGGGGTGAAGGGCAAGCTGGTGATGGTGAACTGAAGGCCCGGGCCTGCAAGCGCTTGGACATTGAAGATTGCCCATGCTTCACCGACATCCATCTACCCGCCCCGCCTCCAGCAGCTGCGACCGGTTGCCTGCGTGCCTTAGAGTCAAATTTTCGTCGATGTTGGAGAGCGCGTCACAAGACCAATCCTGATCATTTTTTCTGGTGCAACTTTCTGTTGCTTTGTTAGCCTGAGCGGATGCGCGGTTCAATTGCCACCCGAGTCTCCTCAATGGGCGGTGCTGGAAGCCAACCTTGCTTCCAGCAAGAGTCGTCGCCAAACGATTCGGTCTCAATTGACAATGAATCCGACCTCGCCCGACGCGTCGGCTCTGAGTGACCAGATAGCAAAATTGAACCGGACGGTAACGGAGCTTGAGAGAAAATTGACGTACGCAGTCACAGAACCGGTCACTACCGAACCCACTCCAATTGCGTATTCCGGCCCATTCGCATCCGAGTTGAGGAGGTCATTGAAAGTAGCCAAGCCTGCTTGGGAGGGACTGTCTGAAGCAGAGCGTTCGCGGATCTCCGGGCAATGGAATGTCACATCCCTTGAGCCGCAAGCCTACGGTTTTGTAATCGACGGTCAAGTGTTGAACGAATCATCAACCGGAACTTCAGGTGGAGCCAATCTGGGTAGCGCTTTGGCTCAAAGCGCTTATATTGATCGGTCCTTCCGGGCTGGAAATCAATACTCGGCAACAAACCAACTCGCACGTGGGCTGGCAGGAGCAATCGTTGGATCTTCGCTTGATAAATCACCGGTGGCTCAATACCGGACGCGGTACTCGATTAGATTGGCTGACGGTACTATTCAAATGACAGATGAGGTGAAGGGTGACCCATTTAGATTACCCGTCTCAATGTGCGTCCAGTACCCGAGCCTAGACTTCAGTGACCAAACACTGTGCCTACAAACTCCGGAATCTCTGCGGCAAAAATTTCTGTTCCACTAAGTCAGGATGACATGGAAACAGTCCAGAAAACGTCATCAAACCGCGACAAAAACTCCGCGTTGGAGTGCACGATTGCCTGGCGGTAAGCAGCCACCCAAACCATGATGGACCTAGCGTCGGTCTTTGCACCAGGGAGCCTGGAGTTTCCATTTACTCAGCTTGCGCAAGGGGTACGGAGTTGGCGAGAATTCGCCGAGCTTGAAACCCAGTTGCGTTCGTAGCCACGTAAAGTGCATTCAGTTGTGGCGGTTGAACACCCTGCGAATCGGATCATCAGGCCGACGCGGCACTCAGCTTCGCGGCTGTCCCCGTGTCCGCCTGGGGCGGACAACTCCTCCTTCATGCCGCTGCGCTGAGCGCCCCGCCGACCAGATCATTCAAGCCTGAAGAGGGACGATGAGTTGCGGGTGATGTTGACCGATGGGCGCAAGCTGTCGGTTCCGCTTGCATGGTTTCCGAGGTTGGCACATGCGACCCCAGCCGAGCGATGAACTTACGTACAGGTCAAAAAAATTGCTTTTCTAGACTAGAAAACTTTATATCGAAATGCGATATAAAATACAGCGATGATTCAGTCGTTTGCCAACAATGAGACGTCAGCTCTGCATCAGCGTAAGCGAGTTGCCCGTTGGGCCAACATCGAAGCCGTGGCACGACGAAAGTTAGATCAGCTCGACGCTGCCGGTGAACTCACCGACCTTGATTCTCCACCGGGTAACCGATTGGAGGTCTTGAGCGGAAATCGAAAAGGGCAGCACAGCATCCGCGTTAATGATCAGTTTCGCGTGTGCTTCGTCTGGACAACGCATGGCCCTGAAAATGTTGAGATTGTTGACTACCACTGAAGGAATTAGCTATGAAAAAATTACCGCCCATCCACCCAGGTGAGCAACTGCGTGAAGAATTCATGCTTCCACTGGGATTGTCAAGCAACGCCTTGGCGCGGGCATTGAATGTGACCCCGGCCCGCATCAATGAAATTGTGCGAGAAAGGCGCGGCATCAGCGCCGACACCGCGTTGCGACTGGCACGTTTTTTTAACACCTCGCATCAGTTCTGGTTAAATCTGCAAAGTAACTACGACGTGAAATGCGCCGAAGATGCGGCGGGCAAAGTGATTTCACGCATTCGGCCCTGGAGTGAGCTTGCTGTAGGTGACGCTGCATGAGGGATAGTTGCATTTTCACCGCCTGACAGCAGCGTAGCCAAGTGGCTGCGCCACAGTTCTCGCCAGCGTTGTCTTGCCACATTGCCGGGGGCCCTGGATCAGCACCACTGGCGTGTCGGCCAAACTGGTTTGCAGGCTTGCCTGGGCCAGCCGGTGCAAGGGCTCATCACCAGGGGCCAAGGGCAGTTCAAGCATCGGCTGATTTAAACTTTATAGACCGGCTATTTTAAATGTTATCACCTTGCTGGCTTAAACTGAAGGAAGCCGCAGAGTCCCTGCGCCATCACTCCTGTGCGCTGGCCTGCCCTGCCAGTTCAGGCCGCTGCTGGAATCAAAAACTCCCGGCTGATGTTGGCACCCAGGTCATTCACCCGGTCAAGGAACTGGGTAAGGTAGGCATGCAGGCCGGTGGCCAGAATCTCGTCAATGCGACCGTACTTGAGCTCGGCCGCCAGCTTGCCGGCACGACGCTGGGTTTCGCTGTTCTGGTCGTCACCCACCAGCGACAGGTTGTTAACGACCGCGTTGAGGCTGGCATGCAGCGACCTTGGCATGTCGGCACGCAAAATCAGCAGCTCGGCCACGCGCTCGGGTTTGATGACGTCGCGGTAAACCTTGCGGTAGACCTCGAACCCCGAGACGCTGCGCAGTATCGCGCTCCAGTGGTAGAAGTCGTACTCCTGGTCTTTCTCGCTGGCAGCACCGAAGAAGTCACTTTGCACGGCGTGGAACTTTACATCGACCAGGCGCGCCGTGTTGTCGGCCCGCTCCAGAAAAGTGCCCAGGCGCATGAAGTACAGCGCCTCGTCCATCAGCATGGTGCCCACCGTGACGCCGCGCGACAGGTGCGAGCGGAATTTGACCCATTCAAAAAACTGCGATGGGTCGCGCTCAAACTCATCGGCCTTGATCATGCGCTTGACATCCAGCCAGGTGGTGTTCAGCGTCTCCCACACCTCGGTGGTCAAGGTGCCGCGCACGGCACGGGCGTTTTCGCGGGCGGCGCTCAGGCACGAGACGATGGAAGACGGATTGCTCTCGTCTTTCACCATGAAATCCATCACCTCGCGCGCGGCAATGTCACCATGCAGCTCGGTGTACGCGGGCAGCAACTCGCTGATGCTGATCAGGCCCTGCCAGCCGACCAGCGTCACGGCTTGGGACTGCGGCAACAGCGAGGTCTGGTAGTTGACATCCAGCATGCGGGCGGTGTTTTCGGCGCGCTCGGTGTAGCGGGACATCCAGAACAGGTGGTCGGCGGTGCGTGACAGCATGGTTGTGGCTCCTTAAACCCGCGGGGATTGCGTTTGCGTTTGCGATTGCGTTTGACCCTGACTTTGCGTCTGACTCTGCGTCGAGACCACGGGCAAGGCCGGCATCACCGGCAACTCGTCAACCTCCAGAATCCAGGTGTCTTTGGTGCCACCGCCCTGCGACGAGTTCACCACCAGTGATCCATCTTTCAGCGCCACCCGCGTCAACCCGCCCGGCACCATTTGCACCGTCTTGCCGCTGAGCACATAGGGCCGCAGATCGATATGGCGCGGCGCGATGCCGCTTTCTACAAACGTCGGGCAGCTTGACAGGCTGAGCGTGGGCTGCGAGATGTAGCCATTCGGGTTGGCAATGACCGCTTTGCGGAAATCCTCAATCTCGGCGGCTGTGGCGGCCGGGCCTACCAGCATGCCGTAGCCGCCCGCGCCGTGCACTTCTTTGACCACGAGGTCTTTGAGGTTGGCCAGGGTGTAGGCCAGGTCGTCCTTGTTGCGGCACATGTAGGTGGGCACATTGTTCAAGATGGGTTTTTCGCCCAGGTAAAACTCGATCATCTTGGGCACGTAGGGATAGATCGATTTGTCATCTGCCACACCGGTTCCCACCGCATTGCAGATGGTCACATGGCCGGCGCGGTAGACGTCCAGCAGCCCCGCGCAGCCCAGGGTGGAGGTGGGACGGAACACATCGGGGTCGAGAAAATCGTCGTCCACCCGGCGGTAGATGACGTCGATGCGTTTGGGGCCGCGCGTGGTGCGCATGTAGAGAAAATTGTCCTTGACGATGAGGTCTTGCCCCTCCACCAGCTCAATGCCCATTTGCTGCGCCAGGAACGCGTGCTCAAAGTAGGCACTGTTGTGCATGCCGGGCGTCAGCACCACTACCGTGGGCTCGGCCGTGGTGGCCGGGCTGCTGGCACGCAATGTTTCCAGCAGCAAGTCGGGGTAATGGGCAACCGGGGCCACGCGGTGCGCGTTGAACAGCTCGGGGAAGAGGCGCATCATCATCTTGCGGTCTTCCAGCATGTAGGAGACGCCGCTGGGCACGCGCAGGTTGTCTTCCAGCACGTAGTACTCGCCCTCGCCTTTGGCGTTAGGCGCGCGCACGATGTCGATGCCTGAGATGTGCGAGTAAATGTTGTTGGGCACTTCCACGCCCATCATCTCGGGGCGGAACTGGGCGTTGTTCTCGACCTGCTCGCGCGGCACGATGCCGGCCTTGATGATCTCCTGGCCGTGGTAGACGTCATGGATGAAGCGGTTGAGCGCGGTGACGCGCTGCACCAGGCCTTTTTCCATGCTGGCCCACTCATGTGCCGGGATCACCCGGGGGATCAGGTCAAACGGAATCAGCCGCTCGGTGCCTGCGCCGTCTTCGTCCTTTTCGCCATAGACGGCAAACGTGATGCCGACGCGGCGAAAAATCAGCTCGGCCTCTTCGCGCCGCTTGGCCATCATGTCGCCGGGTTGGCGCGCCAGCCATTCGTCGTAGATTTTGTAGTGGTCCCTGATCTGCGCGCCATGAGTGAAAAACTCATAGGGCAGCTTGGTGTACATCTCGTCGAATTTCTGCATAAATATCCATCTCCAGCTTGTCGCCTTTGTAGAGGCCTGACTACAGGATAGCAAGTTGTGCGCCAGGGCTTATTGGTGCAACTACTACGGACAGTCCAGAAACCGGTCCATCAACATGCAACGGGTTACTTTCATCAGGGCACCCGGTGATGCCAATAGCGCAAGGCCTCAGCCCGCTGGCATTTGACCTCTTGCGGGCGGCTGGACTGCCACGTGGCTGCGCCGCAATGCGGGGAATCAAACACCCTGACCTTGCGTTCGTCGTACCGGTCCATCACGCTGGCAACCGGATGCCCAAAACGGTTTCGGTACCCGGCCTGCACCAGGGCAATCTGCGGCTGCACCGCATCCAGAAATGCTGCGCTGCTGGAGGTTTTGCTGCCGTGATGCGGAACCAGCAAAACGTCAGTTTTAAGGGAGATTCCGCTGGCCACCAGCGCCGCCTCCTGCGGCTGCTCAATATCGCCTGCCAGCAGGGCAGAATGCGCGCCGTTGTCAATACGCAGCACACAGCTCATGGCGTTGGATTTGTTGCCCGCGTCGTAATCGCCTGCCTGCGGGTGCAGCACCTCAAAATCAACACCGTCCCACTGCCAGCGCTGTCCGGCCACGCAGCGGGTGGCCTTGCGCACGGCCTGCAATTCGTGCTCATCTTCGATCGAGCTGACCAGCGCCGCCTGCGGCTGCATGGCCAGCACCGCGACGGCGCCGCCGGTATGGTCTACATCGCGGTGGCTCAGCATGACGGTGTCTACCTTTAAATCCAGGGCGCGCAGCAGCGGCACCACCACGCGGTGCCCGGCGTCACTCTCGCGGCTAAAGCGCGGTCCCGCGTCGTACACCAGCGCATGGGTCGCGGTGCGCACAATAACGGCATTGCCCTGGCCAATGTCGGCAACTAAAAGCTCAAAATGCCCCACAGCGGGGCGCGGGGCCTGCCACAGCAGCACCGGCAACAGCAGCGGCAAGCCCAGGGCGCGGACCTGCCAGGGCAGGCGCATTGCCAATAAAATTCCACCAAACAGGCCTGCAGCCCCTGCCCACAATGGCGCTTGCGCTATTGAAATACTGGAAAATGGCAATGTCACCAGCACTTGCAGATACCAGGCCAGCGCCTGCACGGCCCAAGCCGCTGCATCCCAAATTGGTGCAAAAAAGATGCCGCCCATGGCCAAGGGCGTGATCAGCAGCGTCACCCACGGAATGGCCAACGCGTTGGCCACCAGCCCCACCACCGACACTTGGCCGAACAGCAACAGCGTAAGTGGCGTCAATGCCAGTGTGATGACCCATTGCTCCCGCATGCTGGCAATGAATGTCGTGCCCAGGCCAGTGAACGCGCGGGCAATTCTGCCCTGAGATGCGAAAAACCCCCTGCCTGGAGCGCCGGTGGCTGCTCCAGCAGAAAAATTCCCGTCATTTGTGCCTATAGCCCCCGCCTCATATGTATAGTTAGCTCCTGTATCTGTAGCAAACAGCACACCCACTGCCACAAAGCTCAACCAGAACCCAGCCTGCATCAGCGCCCACGGGTCCAGCAAAACCACGACAGCCATCGCCAGCAGCCAAACCTGCGGCCATGGCCATCGCCTGCCACCCAGGCGCAGCAACACCACTGTGGCCAGCATCCAGATGGTTCGCTGGGCCGGCACGCCCCAGCCTGAAAACAGCGCGTAAGCGGTGGCCAGCACCAGCCCGGCAATGGCCCCGGCGCTGCTGGCCGGCCAGGCCAGGCACAGGCGCGGCGTGAAGCCGGCAGACAGGCGCCACAAGCGGCTGAAAAGCAGCGCCGCCAGCCAGGCAAACATCGTGATGTGCAGCCCCGAGATGCTCATCAAATGGGCTACGCCGGTGGCGCGAAACACGTCCCAGTCGGCGCGTTCGATGGCGTTCTG
>JAYVNK010000051.1:0-20213 GCA_043758475.1 Comamonadaceae bacterium
CGACTTCAGTGCGGCAGTCTGCCCGAGGCATGGGCATGTCGGCATGGCAATGTTTTGCGCAAGTTGATGTGCCGTTGGCGTTGCCGGTGTGGATATCGGGCATTCGCACCTCGGTCATCATCAACATCGGTACCGCAGCCATCGCATCCACCGTGGGTGCCAAGACGCTGGGCTCGCCGATCATTGTGGGCTTAAGTGGCTTCAACACCGCATACGTTCTTCAAGGCGCGTTGCTGGTGGGGCTGCTTGCTGCAGTGACCGACATGGCGTTTGAGCGCATCGCCCAACGGGTTGCCTGGCAGCGCTGACAGGCCGCTAAAGGCTGATGCCGGGTTGTTCATGGAAAGACTACAGCTAAAAATACATAAAATACGGCTGTAGCCCCAGTCCCATATGAATAATTAGCTATAATATTGATATCAAACCTCTTTTGCGGGCAAAATGCGTAAAGCGCCCGCCCAACAGCGTCAAGTCAGCACCACCACCGCCATTGAAAACGTGACAAAAGCGGCCACGGTGCTGACCAGAATAATGCGGGCAATGCGCCCGTCATCTGCTTCGTAGCGCTCGGCCAGCATGGCCACATTGCTGGCGCTGGGCAACGCGGCAACCAGCACGATCACGGTCAAGGCAAATTTATTGAGCGGCACGCCGAGGGAGATCGCCGCAGCGCCCACCAGCAGCACCAGCAACGGGTGCAACAGCAGTTTGAGAGCCGCGATGGGCAGGTAGTCGCGCAGTGCCAGGGGCTCGGCATGGCCTTTGGCCGTCATCATCTGCGAGCGGGCCAGCACCGCGCCAATGGTGAACAGCGCCACCGGTGACGCCGCATCGGCCAGCATGCCCAGAGTTTGCTCCACCGGTTTGGGCAATTCAATGCTAGCGGCGGACGACATCGCCCCCAGAAGAATGGCCCAGGGCATGGGATTTGCCGCCACGCCTTTGAGTGCGTTTTTGGCGGCTTTGCTGGGGCCGTGCTCGTCCGCACCATCCAGCCTTGACAGTGCAATGCACAGTGACGTGGTCACCAGCAGATCGGCCAGAATCGTGACAATCGCCGGGCCCGCAGCATTGGGCCCGAGCAATGCCACCAACAGGGGCACGCCCATAAATCCCGTGTTCGGAAACGCCGCCACCAGTGCGCCAAATGACGCATCATTCCAGCCGATGCGCCGGTTAAGGCTGATGGTGATGGCAAAAGCCACCATCACCAGCGCACACAGCAGGTAAGTGAAAAATACGCTGGCGTCCAGCAACTGCGCCACCGGCATGGACGCCCCAAACCGGTAGAGCAGGCAAGGCAACGCAAAAAACAGCACAAACCCGTTCAATCCCGGAATGGCCTCCATTGGCAGCCAGCCACGGCGCGCCGCCACAAAGCCCGCCAGCACGAGCGCGAAGAAGGGGAAGGTGACCGAGAAGATTTGAAGCACGGGGAGATTTTCGTCGGGGCTGGCGGTCAGACTTTCTGATGTCCTGAAATTCGGATTTAGAACAGCATCAAGAACGCCGCCAGGGGCACAACCGCAAGCGGAATCGGCGATTTGGCGACGAGGCGGGCCAGGTCTTCCTCCGCAAGGTGTGTTTTGCTGACCACGATGCAGGCAGCACAATTCAGCTGCTTTGCAAGGTTGGCTGCTTTGAGCACATCTTTGTCCTGCACCTGGTTGCGGTATTTGACCTCGATGCCGATCATGCTGTGGCCCAAATCCAAAATGAAGTCCAACTCCTCGTTATTGCGTCGCCAAAAACCTAGCTCGACCAGCCCCGGCCAACGACGCAGGTGATTGGCGACAACGTTTTCTGCGTAGTAGCCCATTAGGGTGGCGTCAGCAGCCATTCGCTCTTGATCCAATTTCATCACCGCATTTCGCACGGCTAAATCAACCAAGTAAGTTTTAAAGTTGCCCGCTTTGGCAGTAGCTTTGGTGCTGGTGTGTTTGTGCAAGCGCCAGATCAGGTCAGTCGCTTCCAGCAGCGGAAAATAGGTTTCGATGGTGGTGCGGGCCAGCTCGATGACCTGGCTCAATTGGGATAAATTGGTTTCGCGGCCCGGGTCTTTGAGCAAACTCAGATAGAAACGGCGCAGCATCTCGGGTTTGCGGAATTCTGCGGCAATCAGCAGATCTTCGAAGATGACGCGTTCGACTTGGTTTTGGTAGAGGTAGTCTTGTTTTTGCAGGAGTGTGGGGAGATTCCAGACTTCGGGGAAACCGCCTTCAAAGAGGAAATTTTCCAATTCTGCAAAGTGCGTGTCGCCGCTAAAAAAATCAGCGCTGAGCCACTTTGTCAAACTGTACCCGTCCAAGTTTGACGTTCGCAAGTCGTTGCCTATGTTCCGCATAGTGTGCATGCTGGCATTAACGTGTAGCAACGTGAGCTCAGGACGCTTAGCAATGACGCGCAAATACAACCACTCCCGAAAACTAAACGGCAACACATGAAAATCCTTGATCCTCCCAAGCAAACTCTCGCGTGATTTCTTGAAGATGGGCGTGCTGGCAGAGCCCGATACGATGATCCGCACCGGCGTTTTCAAGTCGTAGTATTTTTTAAGATACAGCTCCCAGCGCGGAAACCGCTGAATTTCATCGAGGAAAAGATAGGCCACACCCTGCTTTGAGGCTTCGACGGCTGCTGCCACCAAGTCGTTAAAAAACTTGTCCTGGTTGAAACCTGGCAATTCCAGCCCAGGGTCTTGCATCGAAAAATAGACGATTCGATGTGCCTGCGCTGGCCCTTCGGTCGCGTCGGAAATGAGCTGCTTGATGCATTGCAGCAGCAGCGTGCTTTTGCCCACGCGGCGCGGCCCGGTGACGGATACCATCTGGGGCAATGATTTCACGTCGGCGTACAAAACATCAAACACATCCCGGCGAAAATCGGGGACGCGCTCAAAGGCCGTGGCGGTATCAGCCCACCATGGGTTGTAGGGTTTCAAGATGTCAAAGCCAGCGAAAGCGTTCGACAGATTACTGGATATGGAATCAGTCATTCAGTGAATTATGCATAATTAATGTCATAACGTCAAATATGCATAAAATCTAATTTTTCTCAATATATTCAAGCATGTTCTCCGCGTCCACTCCTGTTTCCAACCTCAACATCGCCCAGCAGGAGGCCGTCAACTACATGCATGGCCCCTGCCTGGTGCTGGCGGGGGCGGGCTCGGGCAAAACACGCGTCATCACCCACAAGATTGGCCGGTTGATCCAGTCAGGGCTGGAGCCCAAGCGGATTTTCGCCATCACCTTTACCAACAAGGCCGCGTCGGAGATGCGCGAGCGCGCGAAGAGCCTGATTGGCAAGGCGGCCAAGGATGTGGTGATCTGCACCTTTCACGCCTTAGGCGTGCGCATGATGCGCCAGGACGGCGAGGCGCTGGGCCTGAAACCAACCTTCTCCATTTTGGACACCGACGACGTGACCAGCATCCTGAAAGACGCGGGCGGCAGCACCGACGCAGCCACGGCGCGCACCTGGCAGTGGACCATCAGCCGCTGGAAGAACATGGGCCTGAACGCAGCGCAAGCCGAGGCGCAAGCCCAAGACGATTCCGAGAAAATAACCGCCCGCATCATGGCACGCTATGAAGAACGCCTGACCGCCTACCAGAGCGTAGACTTTGACGACCTGATCAGCCTGCCGCTCAAGCTGCTCCAAAATCATGAGCACGTGAGGAAAAAATGGCAGGGGCTTGCAGGCCATGTTCTGGTAGATGAGTACCAGGACACCAATGCCACGCAGTATGAGTTTCTGAAACTGCTGGCTGGTGCAAGGTTCGGACCGGCGGCCAAAGACGCGCGTTTTACCGTGGTGGGCGACGATGACCAGAGCATTTACGGCTGGCGCGGGGCCACGCTGGACAACCTCAAAAAACTGCCGGTGGATTTCCCCACGCTCAAGGTCATCAAGCTGGAGCAAAACTACCGCTCTACCGGTGCCATCCTGCGCGCCGCCAACAATGTGATTGGTCCCAACCCCAAGCTGTTTCCCAAAAACCTCTGGAGCGCCCTGGGTGAAGGCGAGCCGGTGCGCGTGGTGGATGCAGACAGCGAAGAGCACGAGGCCGAGCGCACGGTGGCTCGCATTCAAAGCCTGCGCGGGGGCACTGAGTCGGTCGCAACGGCAACTGACAGCACGGGGGCAGGCAGCCAGCACAAAGAGTTCAAAGACTTTGCCGTGCTGTACCGCGCCAACCACCAGGCCAAAACGTTTGAGAAAGCGCTGCGCAAGGCGCAAATCCCGTACAAGGTATCGGGCGGCACCAGCTTTTTTGACCGGGCTGAGATCAAGGACCTGTGCGGCTGGTTCCGGCTGTGGATCAACAACAACGACGACCCGGCCTTTCTGCGTGCCGTGACCACACCCAAGCGCGGCATTGGACACCAGACGCTGGGCACGCTGGGCGTGTTTTCGGGCCAATACAAAGTCAGCCTGTTTGAGGCGCTGTTTTCCTCGTCGCTGGGCAGCGTGCTGGGCAGTAAAGCAGTGGGCAGCCTGCACGAGTTTGGCCGCTATGTGAACGACCTGGAATTTCGCGCCCGGCACACCGTGGGCGCCGAGGCGGCAAAAACGTTTTTGCTGGATTGGCTCAAAGAGATTGGTTATGAAAAGCACCTGTACGACGGTGAAGAGAGCGAAAAACTCGCCGCCGCGCGCTGGTCCAACGTGATCGATTTCTGCGACTGGATGTCGGCTCGCTGCGGCGGGCAGATTGACGACGCGGCGGGTGTGTCCACCGTGAATGAGGTGAAGTCACTGTTGGATGTAGCGCAGACGGTATCGCTGCTGTCGACGATCAGCGAGCGCGAAACTGACCAAAACGTCGTCACTCTGAGCACGCTGCACGCCGCCAAGGGCCTGGAATGGCAGCATGTGATGCTGGTGGGCGTGACTGAGGGCATGCTGCCTTTCAAGTTGGGCGACGACGCCAACCCCACGGGTAAGTCTGACGGACCGATGTCTGACAGCATCTTGGAGCGCCTGCAGGAAGAGCGCCGCCTGATGTACGTCGGCATCACGCGCGCGCAGCGCAGCCTGGCCGTTAGCTGGACTCGCAAACGCAAAAAGGGCCGCGAGATGATCGCCGGGCTGCCCAGCCGATTCATCGCAGAAATGGGGCTGGACAAGACCACGGTGCGTGAAGATCCGCGGGAAAAACTCAAGGCATTGCGCGCGGAGTTCGCCAAGAAAGCGCTGGACGCGCAGCAGGCCACAGCACTCGAAAAAATCCCCTGAGACGCCGCCAGCGCCGGCAGCTTCTTTATTGGCAATTACTATATTTTTAGTAGCTATTTATACACTATAGACAAGGGCTACAGGCCAATTTGGTCCCTAAATTCTGGCTAATGCTGCCAAAACAGCCAACCGGGAGCCGGTTTTATTCGAGATGCTTGTAAAGCGCCCACGCTGCCAGTAAAACCAGGCCGACACCCGCCAGAAACAAGAAAGCCCGGCCGGGCGACCATCGAAAGAAGTGGCGAAGTTGCTGGCGCCGGGTGAAACTGATCCCGTCCCGTCGGCATTGATGGCAGATGTATTCAGCGTAGCGGTTTTTATGACAGTCCTGGCGCGCCACAGTAGCACCACAGGCTGAACAAACCCGCCAGGCATCAGCACTGCCCACGGGTAAGTCGGAATCTGGCGTGTTGTGCTGGAGGATAGCCATGGGTTGCCTGGAAATTGGGGTACCTGGGGACGCTCCCTGGGTCGGGGCCGATCACTGCATGGTTTGACCCAGCCAATGTGCCCCAAGCCACCCCGGGCCAATTTTACTTTGATGACTGCTGAACATGCCGGCGCTCAAGTCTTCAATGCGCCTTAGTTGTAAGCGAAAGCAAATGGCACCCCAGCAAGCGGCGACCAAAACGGCCTGCGCGTACGGTGTTTGCACAAGGTCAAATCTTGACAAGATACTCCAGCGCATCAGTGAACATCGCCGCCACATCAAACCCAGTCTGGTCGAAAATTTCCTGAAAGCAGGTTGGGCTGGTCACATTGATCTCGGTCAACGAGTCGCCGATGATGTCCAGGCCGACCAGCAGCAGGCCGCGCGCGCTCAAAATCGGGCCCAGCGCTTCGGCAATTTCGCGGTCACGGGCGCTCAAGGGCTGGGCGACGCCTTTGCCTCCCACGGCCAGGTTGCCCCGCACCTCGCCGCCCTGGGGAATGCGCGCCAGGCAAAACGGCACGGGCTTGCCGCCTATCACCAGCACGCGTTTGTCGCCGTCCACAATGGCGGGCAGGAATTTTTGCACCATGACGGTTTGCGCGCCGTCCTTGTTCAAGGTCTCTGTGATGGACCCGAGGTTCAGGCCATCTTCTTTCACCCGAAAAATGCCCATGCCGCCCATGCCGTCCAGCGGCTTGAGGATGATGTCCCTGTGCAGGGCGTGGAAGCGTTTGACGTCACTGGCGTCGCGCGTGACCAGGGTGGGGCCGATGAATTGGGGGAACTCCAGAATCGCCAGCTTCTCCGGGTGGTCGCGCAGGGCCTGCGGTTTGTTGAAGACTTTCGCGCCTTCGCGCTGGGCTTGTTCCAGCAGGTGGGTGCTGTAGAAATACTCGGAATCAAACGGCGGGTCTTTGCGCATCACCACCACGTCAAAATCGGCCAGCGCCTGTGGGCGCTCGTGCGGGTAAGACTGTTTAGCGGTAAACCAGTTTTCAGCATGTCCGGTGAGGGTGATGTCCCGCACAAAGGCCGTGACTTTTTCACCCTGTTGCCAGCGGAGGTCTTTGGGCTCGCAAACCGACAGCGTGTGCCCGCGCTTTTGCGCTTCGCGCATCATGGCGAAGGTGGTGTCTTTGTAGATTTTGAAAGACTCTAGCGGGTCGGCGATGATGAGGATGTGCATGGCTTTTTGCCGAATCTGGCGGTAATTTATTGACGTTTTCCGGTGCAATTCACCGAGGTTAGCGGGGCGACTCGGGGCGCACCCTGCCGAACTGTTGCACAAATAGCGCCAGAGCGCCCGCCACCACTGCCCAAAAGGCCGAGCCCACCCCGGCTATTGCAACCCCGCTGAGCGTGACCAGAAAAGTGATGAGCGCGGCTTCACGGTGCGAATCGTCCTTGACGGCGGTGGCCAGCGCGCCGCTAATGGTGCCCAGCAGGGCCAGCCCGGCAATGGCGGCGACCAGCTCTTTAGGAAAAGAGGTGAGCACCCCCGTGATGGCCGCGCCAAAAATCCCGATGAGCACGTAAATTACGCCGCACGTTACCGCAGCGGTGTAGCGTTTGTCCGGGTCTGGATGGGCCTCTTTGCCCATGCAGATGGCTGCGGTGATGGCGCTCAGGTTCAGCGCAAAGGCACCAAAAGGCGCCAGTACCAGGGTGGCCAGGCCAGTGAGTGTGATGATTTTGGAGATGGGAATGCCATTCGCTTCAGTGTCACCTGCGTACCCGGCGGCCTGCATGGCCGCCACGCCCGGCAGGTTTTGCGATGCCATCGTCACCACAAACAGCGGCAGCGCCAGGCTGATGATGGCGCTCCAGGTGAAGCGGGGCGAGGTAAAAACCGGTATTGCAGGGTCAAAAGAGACGCTAGTCCTTGTAAAACCTTGCGTTGTAGCTACAAATATAATAGCTACTGCCAAAGTGACTGGCACGGCATAGCGTGGCACCCACCGTCTGCCACACAGGTAGGCCAGCAGCATCGTCACCACCAGCGGCAGCGCCGTCTGCGCGGCGGCGAACGCCTGCAGGGCAAAGCGCGCCAACACGCCGGCCAGCAGCGCCGACGCAATCGCCATGGGGATGCGGTTCATGACACGCTCAAACCAGCCTGTCACGCCGCACAGGGAGATCAGCAGCGCGCACACCATGAAAGCACCGACCGCCTCGTTCATGGAGAAGGCGCTGCCCGAGCCCACAGCACCCGTGGCACCCGCAGCACCTGCGGCGGCGCCCGCCGTGGCCAGCACCGCCGCACCCGGCGTGCTCCAGGCCACCATCACCGGCTTCTTCAGCCACAGCGACGGCACGGCGGAACACAGGCCCATGCCAATGCCGAGCGCCCACATCCATGAGGCAATCAGCTCTGGCGTGGCCTTGAACGCCAGCGCCGCCTGAAACACAATCGCCACTGAGCTGGTGAAGCCGACCAGCACGGCCACAAAGCCGGCGGTGAAGGAGGAAGGGCTCAGGTCTTTGAAAAAACGCATGGACAGCTACGACATGTTGGGGACAGAGCTTGCTCACTTCGTGTATTTGTGGTCTGTCCCACAATGCGGGCTTCCAACAGCTACAAAATGTTGGGGACAGAGCTTGTTCACTTCGTGTAACGGCGGTCTGTCCCACAATGCGGGCTTCCGACAGCTACAAAATGTTGGGGACAGAGCTTGTTCACTTCGTGTAACGGCGGTCTGTCCCACAATGTTTCAGATTTCAATCTTTGACCCCAACTCCACCACCGAGTTGCTGGGCAGCTTGAGGAAATCGGCAGCCCCGCTGGCGTTGTGGTGCATTTGCGCGAACAGCTTCTCGCGCCACTGCGCCATGCCGCTGCCAATGGTGGGGACGACGGTGTCGCGCGACAGGAAATAGCTGGTGGTCATGGGTTCGAGCTCGCAGCCGCGGCCCTTGAGCTGCTGCAGCGCCTTGGGCAAATCGGGGTTGTTTTTGAAACCGTAGTGCACTACGACCTGCCAGCAGTCGTGCCCGAGGGATTCGATCTCCACCCGTTTTTCCAGGCCAATCCAGGGCACTTCGTGATTGCGCACGGTGACAAACAGGTTGTGCTCGTGCAGCACCTTGTTGTGCTTGAGGTTGTGCAGCAGCGCGTTGGGCACAGTGCCGGGCTCGGCGGTCAGGAACACCGCTGTGCCGTCCACCCGGGCGGGCGGGCTGACAAAAACAGCATCGATAAAGCTGTTGAGGTCCAGCGAGTCGGCACGCAGCTTCTCGTTGAGCAGGCGTCGGCCGTCTTTCCAGGTGACCATGAGCGTGAAGATGGCCCCGCCGATGACCAGCGGGAACCACCCGCCATCAAACAGCTTGAGCAGGTTGGAGCCCCAAAACGCAAGATCCACGACAAAGAAGAAGCCCGTCGCGCCAATGCAGAGGATGAGCGGGTATTTCCAGCTGTAGCGGATCACGTAAAACGTGAGGATGGTGGTGATCAGCATGTCGGTGGTGACCGCAATGCCGTAGGCTGCTGCCAGGTTGCTGGACGAGCGGAACATCACAACCGCCAGCACGATCGCCACAAACAGGCCCCAGTTCACAAACGGCATGTAGATTTGCCCGGTGTCCCGCACACTGGTGTGCTGGATGTTCAGGCGGGGCAGGTAGCCTAGCTGAATGACCTGCTTGGTCACGCTGAACGCCCCTGTGATCAGGGCCTGCGATGCAATCACCGCCGCCATGGTGGCCAGTACGATCAGCGGCACCAGCGCCCAATCGGGTGCCATCATGTAGAACGGGTTTTTGACGGCTTGCGGATTATTCAAGAGCAAAGCGCCCTGGCCGAAATAGTTCAGGGTCAACGCGGGCATGACCACCGTAAACCAGGCCAGGCGGATCGGCTTTTTGCCAAAGTGCCCCAGATCTGCGTACAGCGCCTCGGCGCCCGTCACGCACAGCACCACAGCCCCCAGCAGGATGAACGTAGTGCCCGGGTTGTGCCACATGAAGCTCACGGCATAAAGCGGATTCAGCGCTTTAAGAATCACCGGATTCGTGGCAATTTGCGCAACGCCCAATGCGGCAATCACAATGAACCAGAGCAGCGTGATGGGCCCGAAGAATTTGCCGATGCCTGCGGTGCCGCGCTTTTGCACAAAAAACAGGAAAAACAACACAACCAGCGTAAGCGGCACGATGTAACTGTGGAATTTGGGCGAAATCACCTCCAGCCCCTCCATCGCGCCCAAGACAGAAATCGCCGGGGTGATGACGCCGTCGCCATAAAACAGGCAGGTGCCAAAGATGCCGACGAACAGCAGCAACCGGCGCAGGCGCGGGCTTTCTTTCACGGCCTGGGAGGCCAGTGCCAGCATCGCCACCAATCCGCCCTCGCCGTTGTTGTCTGCGCGAAGCACCAGTACCACGTACTTGATCGACACAATGACGGTCAGTGTCCAGAAAAAGATGGACATGATGCCGTACACGTTTTCCGGGGTGAAAGCGACGTGGCCGGAGCCAAATACCTCTTTGACGGCGTACAGCACACTGGTGCCGATATCGCCATAAACCACGCCAATGGCGCTTAAGGTAAGCGCCGCAAGCGACGACTTAGACGATTTGGATGCTGACACAAATTCACCCTGTCTTAGATTGGGCAGGGTTCCGTTCCGTTTGGGAAACGTATTTTGCACCTGTAGCGGCCCGTGGCAAGTCGGGCGAGGCGTCTAAACGTCAAGAATGCGATGTTTGTTGCAGCGCAACAACTCGCGTTGAAGGCAAAGTCAAATCAGGCGTACACCTCGGCGTCGGGGTCAGTGGCCTCCAGCTCATAGCTGGCTGCCACCATGGCCAGGCGGCCAATCACGCCGTACATGTAGAAGCGGTTCGGTGCGCTGGCGCCCGGCTTCACGCCAGGCTGGGGTAAGTGCGTGCTCTCGGCAAATGCCAGCGGCACGTATCGGGATCCCGGCGCATTGAGGTTTTCATCCACCCCGCGCTCGGCATGGATGCGGTAGAAACCGCCGACGACGTAGCGGTCCATCATGTAGACCACCGGCTCGGCCACGGCATCGTTCATGCGCTCGTTGGTCAACACGCCCTCTTGAATAATGACGTCATGGATATGCTGGGCGTCATTGATCGGGCCATTCTTGTTCTTGGCGTGGCGACTGGCAGGGTCCAGGTCTTTCACGTCGCGCACCGTCATGATGCCCATGCCGTCGGTGCTGCCGTTGTCAGATTTGACGACAACAAAGGGTTTTTCATTGATGCCGTATTCTTTGTATTTCTTGCGGATTTTGGTGAGCAGGGCATCCACGCTGCTGGTGAGGTCGTCTACGCCCGATCCGCTGTCAAAGTCCACCTCGCCGCATTTGTCAAACATCGGGTTGATGAGCCACGGGTCCACCCCCAGCAGCTTGCCAAACCGTTTGGACACTTCTTCGTAGCTCTTGAAATGTGTGCTGTTGCGGCGCACCGACCAGCCCGCGTGCAGCGGCGGCAGCAGGTATTGCTCGTGAATGTCTTCCAGAATGCCGGGGATGCCGGCCACCAGGTCGTTGTTGAGCAAAATGGTGCAAGGGTCGAAATCTTTCACCCCCAGGCGGCCACGGCCCCCGCCCTTTTTGCGGATCACGGGCTCCAGCGTCACCGTATCGCCGTTGGGCAAGGTGATGACGGTGGATTTTTTGATCTCAGGGTCAATGGATCCGACGCGCACGTTCAGGCCGGCCATTTGAAAGATTCGCTGAAGCTGCGCGACGTTGCTCAGGTAAAAGGTGTTGCGCGGGTGGTTTTCGGGAATCAGCAACAGGTTGCGCGCCTCGGGGCAGATTTTCTCAATCGCGCCCATGGCTGCCTGCACGGCCAGCGGCAGCATTGGCGTGGTCAGGTTGTTCCAGCCGCCGGGAAACAGGTTGGTGTCCACGGGCGCAAGCTTGAAGCCGGCATTTCGAATGTCCACCGCCGTGTAAAAAGGCGGTGTGTGCTCCATCCACTCCAGGCGAAACCAGCGCTCAATGGCGGGCATGGAATCCAGAATGCGCTGCTCAAGTTCGTTGATGGGGCCGGTAAGCGCGGTGACGAGGTGGGGGACCATGGTGTGTTGTTGTGATGTGGCGAACGGTGAAAACGTCTTTTACTGTGACTGCGGCCACAGTAGGAGATCAGGGCAACCGGCAAAGTTTCAATGCTCAGCCGCGCAACTCCCCATTGCCCAAAACCACGTACTTGAGCGAGGTCAACCCCTCAATGCCGACTGGGCCCCGGGCATGGAATTTGTCGGTGCTAATGCCAATCTCGGCCCCCAGTCCAAATTCAAAACCGTCGGCGAAGCGGGTGCTTGCATTCACCATCACGCTGGCCGAATCAACTTCACGCAAAAAGGATTGGGCGTGCATGTGGTCGCGGGTGATGATGGCGTCGGTGTGGTGTGACGAATACTGGTTGATGTGCCAGATGGCTTCATCCACACCCGCTACGACCTTGATGCTGATGATGGGGGCCAGGTATTCCTCGTACCAGTCCTGCTCCGTAGCCGGGCGCAGGTTTGCGCCCAGAAGGCGCGCCTGCTGGTCCAGCGGGCGCGATGGTGCGTCCATTGGGGCCTCCAGCGCCGCTGGTTGCGAAGGTGCCTCAACCATCACGCCATCCACCATGCCGGCCAATTCGCCGTGGACCAGGTCAATGCCTGCATCCAGGTGGCGCAGAATGTCCAGCGCTTCGGGGTCGCAGCGCATTTCCACGCCTTTGGCCGCGTAGATGGCCGCGATTTGAGGCAGGAACTCCGCTGCTACGCCACGCGCCACCAACAGGCCTTCGGACGCGTTGCAGGGGCTGTACTTGTTGGTCTTGGCGTTGTCCGCCACCGCCACCGCCATCGCCATGTCGCACGGGTCATCCACATACACGTGGCAGTTGCCGTCCAGGTGCTTAATGACGGGCACTTTGGCATCGCGGCTGATGCGCTCGATCAGGCCTTTGCCGCCGCGCGGGATGATCACGTCCACAAACTGCGGCATGGTGATGAGCTGGCCCACCATCTCGCGGTCGGTGGTTTGCACCAGTTGCACGGCGTCGGTCGGCAAGCCGCTGGATTGCAGCGCCAGTTGCACCAGCAGCGCCAGCGCCTTGTTGGACTCAATCGCCTCCGAGCCCCCGCGCAGAATGCAGGCGTTGCCACTTTTGATGGACAGGCTGGCCGCCTCAATCGTCACGTTCGGGCGGCTCTCGAAAATCATGCCAAACACGCCTATCGGCACGCGCATCTGCCCCACGCGGATGCCGCTGGGCTGCTGCTTCATGCCGATAATTTCGCCAATCACATCCGGCATGGCGGCGAGCTGTTCGCAGCCTTGGGCGCAAGTCTCGATAACCTGAGGCGTGAGCTTGAGCCGGTCCACCATCGGCGCAGCCAGGCCGGCTGCGACCGCCCGGTCAACGTCTTTGGCGTTGTCCGCCTGCAGGGCTTGCACGTTGGCGCGCAGCAGGGCGGCCAGTTTGAGTAATGCTATATTTTTAGTATCTGTTTGTGCTTTAGCCATAAGGGCTGCTGCAGCTTTTGCTTGTAAACCCAAGGTTTGGGCGTATTCAGCGATGTTGAGCGCGTTCATACCGCCATTTTCTCACGGGCGGGCGTCCTGTGCAAAGCACCGGCTGCGGCCGGGCGGCGGGTCACTGGGCCAGCCGTTTGAACGACACCGACTCGATGCGCGCGTGCGTGGTGAGCGCGCCCCGGGCGCGAAACGCCCATTCACTGCTGATCACGCGCAAAGACGCCGGGTCAAACCAAGTGCGGACTTCCAAGCCCTGGTTTGGCAGATCGCCTCAAACAATTGCTGCAGCCTTGCGCGGCTGGGCTGATTGCGGCGCGCATTCCCGGCACAACTGCATGGCCAGCCGGTGCAGTGCCTGCCAGCCGTTGGCTGGCCAGTCAGGTTGCTTCAAGCCTTTGACAATGCCGTCCACCTGGTGCGCGGCTTGCAGCAGGTTGGAAAGCGAAGCATCCGACAGGCGCGGCAACACGCGCTCAAACAGGCGCTCTTTGGCACCCCAGACGCGCTGCTCACGCAGGGCTATGGGCAGGGGGCGCCCCTGGTTCATGGCGTCCTTGACGCGCTTTAACGCCCGGATGTCTTCGCAGAGCGTGTAGTGCACCAGCACCTCGGCCTCGCCTTCGGCCTTCAAGCCGTCCAGCATGCGCTGCACACGCGCAGCGTGGCCAGCCAGCACCGCCTCTGACAGCTTGAACACGTCGTAGCGCGCAACGTTGAGTACAGCGCTTTCTACCTGCTCGAAACTCAACTCACCTGACGGATGCAGCAGCGCCAGCTTCTGGATTTCCTGGTGCGCGGCCAGCAGATTGCCTTCCACCCGGTCGGCAAAAAACTGCAGCGTGCGCTGGCCTTCCTCGCCTGCCGCCACGCGCTGGCCCTGCACCGCAAGCCGCTGCGCAATCCACTGCGGCAGGGCGTTGCGCTCTACCGGCTCCACCTGAATGGTGATCCCCTGGGCCTCCAGCGCAGTGAACCAGCCGCCGGTCTTGGTCATGCGGTCCAGGCGCGGCAGCATCACCAGCGTCAATGTGCAGTCGTTGCCTTTGGCTGATTCGGCAAGCTGCTGGATCGCAACGCTGCCGTCCTTGCCGGGCTTGCCGGACGGGATGCGCAACTCCACGATCTGCTTGTCCGCAAACAGGCTGAGCGAGCCGCCCGCCGCCAGCACTTCGCTCCAGTCAAAATGCGCCCCAGCCACAGTGTGCGAGGTGCGCTCCGTGTAACCTTGCGTGCGCGCCGCAGCGCGGATGGCGTCAGCCGCCTCCTGGATCAGCAGGGGCTCATCACCATGCAGGGTGTAGAGGCTTCTCAGGCCCTTTTGCAGGTGGGGCTGGAGCTGGTTGGGGGCTAGTTGCATGGCTTAGCGGATTGAACTTCCAACATCCGCCGAAATGTTGGGGACAGAGCTTGCCCATTGCATGTGGCTGCGGTCTTTCCCACAAGGTTTTACAATTGCTTAACCGCCGCAAGGCGTCGCAGCAACTGCTGCACGATGTCGGTCTGCATGGCGCGGTACAGCAGGCCCTCTTCGGCTTCTTTGGCCAACACGGCGGATTCGTTGAAGCTGATGTCGCGCTGCTGGAGCAGCTCGGTCTCTTCAATCAGTTCCTTGCCTTGCGGCGTGACCAGCCTGAACTTGACGCGGATGCGCAATTGAAACTCGCGCACCTGGCCGGCCGCATTCACGCCCACCACCTTTTTTTCGCGCTGCTCCTGCAGAACTTCCAGCAGCACCTGCGCCGTCTGCTTGAGCTGGGCATCACTGACCAACTGCAGCGAGCCAAGGGAGGCCAGGCTGCGCTTGAGTTCGTTGCCGAACAACGAGCCCCCAGCCACGCCCACATACAGCGACGTGAATGCCAAAGTGGGCGCCTCGCGCAACTTGAAGCCGCAGGCAGTCAACGCCAGCACGGACATTGCGGTCAGGGTGCCAAGCACCTCTCGGCGACGTGGCAGCATCACAGCACCACGTTGACCAGCCGCCCCGGCACCACAATCACGCGCTTGATCGGGCCGCCCTTGGCAAACTGCTGCACCAGTTCATGGGCTGCGGCCATTTTTTCAATCGCCGCTTTGGACGCGTTCGCATCAACCACCATCGAACCGCGCAGCTTGCCGTTGATTTGGAGCATGAGTTCAATCTCGTCCTGCAGCAGCGCTGTGCCGTCCACCGCAGGCCAGGGCGCATCCAGCAAGTCGCCATCGTGCGCGGCGTAGCCCAGTCCGGTCCACAGCGTGTGGGCGATGTGCGGTGTGGCCGGATAAAGGCAGCGCAGCAGGATGCCGAAGCCTTCGTGTACAACCGCGAGGTTGTTGTGATCTCCGGCCAGGTTGTCGCCAGCCCACGGCCCCTTGAAGTCTTCCAGCGCGTTGAGCAGCTTCATCGCGCCCGACACCACGGTGTTGTACTGCATGCGCTGGTAGTCGTAATCCACTTGCTTGAGCACGGTGTGGATTTCCAGCCTCAAAGCCTTGATTTCCTTGCCAAATTGGCCTCTAGCCCCCTTCCCATGTGCATACTCAGCTTCTTTTATTGTAGCAAACAGCTTGTAGCCGAAATTCCAGACGCGGCGCAGGAAACGGGAGCTGCCTTCCACCGCCGCGTCGTTCCACTCCAGCGTGGCCTCGGGCGGCGCAGTGAACATGGTGTACAGGCGGGCGGTGTCGGCGCCGTATTTTTCGATCAGGTCCTGCGGGTCTACACCATTGTTCTTGCTCTTGCTCATGGTGCCCACACCCTCGTAGGTGATGGGCGTGCCAGCGGGCAGGTTGCCTTTGGCTTCTTTCAGCCGGGCGCCGGTGACCTTGCCTGATTCGTCGTGGCTGTCCTCAACCTCATGCGGCCAGAAGTAGTCAATACCGCCTTTGCCGTCAGCGCCGCCCTTGCGCGAGTAAATATGGTTGAGCACCATGCCCTGGGTCAGCAGCTTGGTGAAAGGCTCGTCAACCTGCAGCAGGCCCACGTCGCGCATCACCTTGGTCCAGAAGCGTGCATACAGCAGGTGCAGGATGGCGTGCTCAATGCCGCCAATGTACTGGTCCATCGGCATCCAGTACTTGGCTCCTTCGGCCACCATCTTGTCCGTGTTCTGCGGGTCGCAGTACCGCATCACGTACCACGATGAGTCCACAAACGTGTCCATGGTGTCGGTCTCGCGCCGCGCAGGCACGCCGCAGACGGGGCACACCACGCCTTTGTGAAATCCTTCATGCTTGTGCAGCGGGTTGCCAGAGCCATCGGGCACGCAGTCCAGCGGCAGCACCACCGGCAGGTCTTTCTCGGGCACGGGCACCGCACCATGCTCGGGGCAATGGATCATCGGGATCGGCGTGCCCCAGTAGCGCTGGCGGCTCACGCCCCAGTCGCGCAGCCGCCAGGTGGTTTTCTTTGCGCCCAGGCCGCGCACCTGCAGGGCGTGCGCGATCGCGTCCACGGCCTCCTGGTAGGACAGGCCGCTGTAACTGTCGGAGTTGATGGTGACGCCACGCTGTTTGTCGCCATACCATTCCTGCCACTCGTCGTAGTCGTAAGTCAGTCCGTCGATCAGCACTACCTCAATGATGGGAATGCGGTATTTCTTGGCAAAAGCAAAGTCACGCTCGTCGTGCGCGGGCACGCCCATCACCGCGCCATCGCCGTAGCTCATCAGCACATAGTTGCCGACCCAGACTTCGATCTTGTGGCCGTTGAGCGGATGCGTCACAAACAGGCCGGTGCGCATGCCTGTTTTCTCCCGAACTGCCAGCTCGGCCTCGGTCGTGCCGCCCTTTTTGCAGTCTTCGATGAAGGCCGCCAGCGCGGGATTGGATTGGGCGGCGTGCGTGGCCAAGGGGTGCTCTGGTGCGACCGCACAAAACGTCACACCCATGATGGTGTCCACACGCGTGGTGAAGACATGCATGCGCCCGTCGCCAATCAAGTGGCCCGACGCGTCCTTGATGTCATGCGTGAATGCAAAGCGCACGCCTTCGCTCTTGCCAATCCAGTTTTCCTGCATCAGCTTGACGCGCTCGGGCCAGCCCGGCAGGCCGTTTTGAACACTGTCCAGCAGCTCTTCCGCGTAATCGGTGATCTTGAGGTAGTAGCCCGGAATCTCGCGTTTTTCAACCGGTGCGCCGGTGCGCCAGCCTTTGCCGTCAATCACCTGCTCATTGGCCAGCACGGTCTGGTCCACCGGGTCCCAATTCACGACCTGAGTCTTGCGGTAGGCAATGCCTTTTTCCAGCATTTTCAGAAACAGCCACTGGTTCCATTTGTAATACTCTGGCGTGCAGGTGGCAATCTCGCGGCTCCAGTCAATGGCCAGCCCCATGGCCTGCATCTGGCCTTTCATGTGGGCAATGTTCTCAAACGTCCATTTGGCAGGCGGTACGCCATTTTTGAGCGCCGCGTTTTCGGCCGGCAGGCCAAAGGCGTCCCAGCCCATGGGCATCAGCACGTTGTAGCCCTTCATGCGCAGATGCCGTGTGAGCATGTCGTTGATGGTGTAGTTGCGCACATGGCCCATGTGCAGTTTGCCGCTGGGGTAGGGCAGCATGGAGCAGGCGTAGTACTTGGGCCTAAGCTTGCCCTGTGCATCCCGCGCGTATTCCGTTACGCGGTAGGCCTCGTGCCCGTTCCACAGCGGTTCTGCCCAATGGTTTTGGGCGGATTTTTCGACTTCGAGATGGTTGTATTTGTCTTGCATAGCCCCCCGATTCTAGGGTTTGGCATGCGCAAAAACAGGATTTAACGGGATTCGGGGAATCTGTCCCCTGTTTTTTACGCCTGATTTACCTGTGCTTCACTTTTGAGCGGGTGCCCGGGCGTCGGCCATAAAGCCAATCCGGTTCAAACCCGCCTTTTGCGCCGCGCCCATCAACTCGACCACGCGGCCGTAGGGCACGGCTTCATCGGCGCGCAATTGCACCTCTGTGTCGGGGTTTTGCGCTGCGGTTTGGGCCAGTTGCCGGGCCAGTGCGTCGGGTGTCACGGGCTTGTCATCAATATAAATCTGGCCTGCCTTGTCCAGCACCAGCAGAATGAAGCGGGGTGCCTCATTGGGCTTGGCGGCTTCGGTTTTGGGCAGGTCCAGCTTGATGGAGCTGGCCAGCAGGGGCGCTGTGATGATGAAGATGACGACGAGCACCAGCATCACGTCGATCAGCGGGGTCATGTTGATGTCGCTCATGGGCGCTGTGCCTTTGTCCCGTTCCAGCCTGCCGAAACTCATGCCCCCACGCTCCCGCGCTTCGCGTCGTCGCTGCCCCCCGAGGGGGCAAATTTTTCTAGGGGCGGCCCGTCGAAAAATTGCCTCATGCCCCCACCCTCCCGCGCTTCGCGTCGTCGCTGCCCCTTGAGGGGGCTAATTTTTCTAGGGGCGGCCCGTTGTTCTCGAAGAGCGGCGAAGCCAAAAATTGCGCCTTGCCCGTATGAAGCAGCAGTTCGCGCAAATCGCGCGCGAATCCCTCAAGATCTGCCTCGATGCGGCCAATGGTGCGCCCCAGCACGTTGTAGGCCAGCACGGCGGGGATGGCGACGGCCAGGCCCGCAGCGGTCATGATGAGCGACTCACCCACCGGGCCGGAGATTTTGTCGATGGTGATCTGCCCGGCGCTGGAGATGCCAATCAGCGCGTGGTAGATGCCCCACACCGTGCCCAGCAGGCCAACGAAAGGCGCCGTGGACCCCACCGTGGCCAGCAACACTTGGCCAAACTGGAGCTTGTGCAACACCGCATGCAAGGCATCGCGCAGCACGCGCGTCAACTGCTGGGATTTGTCGCCAGCAGCAGCCAGCGTGCCAATTTCTTCTGTTTTTATAGCAGAGATTAGAGGTGTGACGAGGGCGGTACGGTCAAAAGCCTGTACTTTAGGCCGCGCATCATCAATCGACGCTGCCTGCCAGAACGCCGCCGTGCTGCGCGCCACGTCGCCCACGGCACGGCGCAGCAGCCACCCTTTCCACAAAATTACCACCCAACTGCTGACCGACATGGCCAAGAGCAGCAGCGCCACGACTTTGCTGACGGCGTCGCCCTGCGAGAACAACCCACCCAGGTTCATCTCAGCCCGAGCACGTCAAACATGTCGTAGAGCCCCGGCTTTCGCCCGGCCAGGTAGCGCACTGCGCGCAAACTCCCTTGCGCGTAGGTGGAGCGGCTGGCAGATTTGTGGGTGATCTCTATGCGCTCGCCCGTGCCTGCAAACAGCACCGTGTGGTCGCCCACAATATCGCCACCACGGATGCTGGCAAAGCCGATGCTGGACGGGTCGCGCTCGCCGGTCACGCCGTAGCGGTCGTACACGGCGCACTCTTTCAGATCACGTCCCAGTGCGCCAGCAATCACCTCACCCATTTTGAGCGCGGTGCCAGAGGGCGCATCGACCTTGTGGCGGTGGTGCGCCTCTACAATTTCAATGTCGTAGCCGGTGGACAGCGCCTTGGCCGCCATTTCCAGCAGCTTAAGCGTGACGTTGACGCCCACGCTCATGTTGGGGGCTATCATGATGGCAATGTCTTTGGCGGCAGCGGCGATCTCGGCTTTTTGAACTTCGGTAAAGCCTGTGGTGCCAATCACGGCGCTGACACCCAGTTCGCGGCATATCTTCAGGTGCGCCAGCGTACCCTCGGGTCGGGTGAAATCGATCAAAGTGCGCGAATTGGCCAGGCCCGCGCGCAGGTCGGCGGTGATGACAATGCCACTCGGGTGCCCGAGAAATGCCGAGGCATCCTGGCCAATGGCGGCGCTGGCTGCCATGTCAAGTGCGCCGCCCAACGCGCAGTCGTCAGCGGAGAGAATCGCCTCGATCAGCATCTGGCCCATCCGCCCGGATGCGCCTGCAACGGCAATTTTGTGAATCGCAACAGTTGTTGTCACAGGCGTTGCTGTGGTTGTCATGGGCACACTCGCAAGAGTCGCATTCCGGTCATTTCCATGAATCGCCCCAAGCGGACGATCAACGGTTTGCAGGTTCCAGCGGCGGGTAAGACTCGCGCAGGGGCGGCAGGGCTTTGGGCTCGGGGACTTTGGCGGCGGGCGCAAACT
>JAYVNK010000052.1:0-6989 GCA_043758475.1 Comamonadaceae bacterium
GTGGGCATCATCGGGGCCATGCAGGCGGCAGAGGCGCTCAAGCTGCTCAGTGGCGCGGGCCAGTCGCTTGCCGGGCGCTTGCAGATGCTGGACGGGCTCACGATGCAGTGGGATGAAGTGAGAGTGCCGCGAAACCCATCGTGTGGGGTGTGTGGGCCACCGGAACCGCAACGCGGCTAGCGTGAGTTAGCGCAAGTTAGCGCGATCTGGCGCTGCCCTCTTGGCACGAGCCGTGCCGCTTGCGAAAGTCCCGTGGCTGCAACGCCTGTGCATCGGCAAAAAGCCCGCGCCGTGTCGCCCTCGCCTGCGCTTCTTGCGCGGCATAGGGCCCGGCGTCACGCCGATAGCGGTAAGACCAGGCATGGCCTTGGCGCACCATCCAGTCGCCCACATCAGCCTGCTGCCAGCTAATGCGCGCCAAAACACGGCCATAGCTGTCGCGGCGGCGGCCAGCAACACTGACCGTCTGGTGCAACACTCGCGTCTGCAGCGCCAGCAGGGAGGCTGGGCCATAGGCTTGGCAGATCTCCGGCGCGTCCACGCCGTCGATGCGGATCTTGACCGGCTGCCCTCCCGAGGCAGGCCGCACAAATACGGTGTCGCCATCGGACACATAGGTCACCACGCCTTGCCAGGGCGAAGCTGGCAACCTCGTTTGAGGCTTATTTGTGCCTGTAGCCCCCGTAGGGTATGCATAACTAGCTACTATAAAAATAGCAATCAGGAGTTTTCTCATCGGTCGGCAGGAGTGGATTGCGCGGGACATATGGTAGGGTAAGGCATTGTGTCTGCATCTGCGGGGATCAATTGAACTTCAACGCTTTTAAAAAATGGTTCCCGAGGTGGTTTCCCTTTCTGGCCTGGCCACGGCCCGACAGCGCCACCCTCAAAGGTGAGTTATGGGCCGGGCTGACCGTGGGCCTGATGGTGATTCCGCAAGGCGTGGCCTACGCGGCGCTGGCCGGCATGCCGCTGGTGACGGGCATTTATGCGTCCATGCTGCCCGCGCTGGTGGCGGTGCTGTGGGGCGCTTCCACGCGGCTCTCAGTCGGCCCCACGGCGCTGACATGTTTGTTGATCAGCGCATCTCTTACGGGCCTGGCAGCGCCAGGCAGCCCTCAGTGGGTGCTGCTGGCGGTGTGGCTGGCCTTGCTGTCGGGCGCATTGCAACTGCTGCTGGGGTTGGGGCGCTTTGGCTGGCTGCTGAACCTGGTGAGCTCTCCCGTGCTGACCGGGTTCACACAGGCGGCGGCGATTTTGATTTTGCTGTCGCAACTGCCGATGCTGCTGGGCTTGAGCGGGCCGTTAACCAGCCTGATCGACCATCCGCATATCAACGCCACCGCAGCGGCCTTCGGCTTTGGCAGCCTGGCCGCGCTGGTGCTGGGCAAGCGCTGGCTGCCGCATTTTCCGGTGGTGATTGTGGTCGTGGCGCTAACTGCTGCCATCAGCGCAGGAATAGGGTTTTCTGCCAGCGGCGGGCCGGTCGTCGGCACCCTGCCCGCCGGGCTGCCCGCGCTGTACTGGCCAGACGCCCTGCCCTGGGCAACCCTGGGCACGCTGGTGTTGCCGGCCATGATCATCACCCTGGTCAGCTTTCTGGAAACCGCCTCCAGCGCCAAGGTTGAGAACAGGCAAGGCGGTACGCGCTGGAACGAGAACCAGGATTTGATCGGCCAGGGCCTGGCCAAAATCGCATCGGCTTTCAGCGGCGCGTTTCCGACCAGTTCGTCGTTTTCGCGCTCGGCCATCAACCTTTATGCAGGTGCCCGCACCGGCTGGGCCACCATTGTGTCGGTGCTGCTGGTGCTGCTGGTGCTGCTGTGGCTGACGCCCGTGCTGCACCACGTGCCCCAGTCGGTGCTGGCGGCAGTGGTGATTGCGGCGGTGGCCAGCCTGATCAATCCTGCTCCCCTGCTGCGGCTGTGGCGGGTGTCGCCGGTGGAGGCCATCACGGGTGCCACAACCTTTGTCTTGACGCTGGCCACCGCGCCGCGCCTTTACTGGGGCGTGCTGGCCGGGCTGCTGATGAGCCTGAGCCACTTTTTGCACCACCGACTGCACCCGCGCATCATTGAGGTGGGCTTGCATGCCGACGGCAGCCTGCGCGACCGCCACCTGTGGCACCTGCCCCCCTTGGGACCGCATGTTTACGGGCTGCGAATGGATGCCGAGCTGGACTTTGCCTCTGCCAGCGGTTTCTCGCTGGCTATCGTGCAGTACCTTAGCGCCCACCCGGACGTGCGCCATGTGTGCCTGTTTGCCCAGCCCATCAACCGGATTGACGTGACCGGGGTGGAGGCTTTCATGCAAACGCGCAGCCTGCTTGCAGAGCGCGGCATCCCGCTGCACCTGAGCGGCATCAAGCTGCCTGTTGAGGCGGTGCTGCGCCGCGCCGGTGCGCTGGACGCGGGCGCGTCAGACCCTGCGCTCCTGCGCACCTACCGCACCGATGCAGAGGCGCTGGCTGCGCTGCAGCGCCTGCCAGCGCAGCCGTGACGCGCGAGCTTTTTGTGCGAATTTGATTGCATCTCCGGAGGCGGGTGAGGTTACAATTTATTGCACAAATCTACATTTGAACACTGTGCACCCCTCCCACGCCTTGCCCCTCATTGACTTGCGCGAATTGCGCCTGGTCAATGCATGCGCGTTGCTGGCGCATGGCAGCGGCGGGCCCCTTCCCGCGCCCGAAGAATCTGCGCTTGATTACGTCCAATCCGTCATCGACGGGCTGTGCGAACTGTCTTTGCGGGACCCGCTGACGGGGCTGGCCAACCGGCGGCAGTTCCGCGCGGTGCTGGAGCGTGAGATTGACGTGGTGGCCCGCTCGGGCCAGTCTGCCCTGCTGCTGATGCTGGACATTGACCATTTCAAGAAAATCAACGACGCCCACGGCCACCCGGCGGGGGACCGGGTTTTGCAGGCCGTGGCCAAATGCCTGAACGCGTGCGTCCGTCCCAAAGACACCGTTGCGCGCTACGGCGGTGAGGAATTCGCCGTGGTGCTGCCGGATTGCCAGGTATCGTTCGGGCAGACGGTGGCGGAGCGCATCCGCGAGATGATTGAGGCCCTGCGCATTCCGGTAGCGCCCGAGGTCAGCATCCAGATCACAATCAGCATTGGCGGTGCCTACGCGCCTGAGTGGGTCCGCTCAACCGCCGTGCTGTGGACGGACCGGGCAGACACCGAGCTGTACCGCGCAAAAACCGCGGGCCGCAACCGCGTCAGCCTGGGCAACCAGCAGGTTATCTCGGTGAGCGCCGAAGAAAAAGAGCTGCTGTTTGGCCACAATGCGCTGAGCGAGTCAGGCTGGATGGACAATGTGCCCGTTGAATCACCCGAAAGCACCCCTGACAGCCCTGCGCAAAATGCAAACCGCGCGATCAATTGATGAGTAACGTGTTAACACCCCCCAGCTACACCATGTCCCAAGCGCCGCTGGCGCTGAAGCCCCACGGCAAGGTGCTGGCCGTCACCAGCGGCAAGGGCGGTGTGGGGAAAACATTTGTATCGGCCAATCTGGCCTGCGCACTGGCCAAACGCGGGCACCGGGTACTGGTGATGGACGCCGATTTCAGCCTGGCAAACCTTGACGTGGTGCTCAACCTGTCGCCCAAGATCACATTGCATGACGTGTTTACCGGCAAGGCGAAACTAGAGCAGGCCATCATCCGTGCGCCGGGCGGTTTTTCGGTGCTGCTGTCGGGGTCAGGCATGGTGGAGTACGCGCGCCTGACGCATGAGGTGCGCGACGATTTTGCACACATCATTGGCGGCCTGGTGCCGCACTACGACGTGGTGCTGCTGGACACCGGGGCGGGTATTTCTGACGTGGTGCTGTTTGCCGTGTCGCTGGCGTCCGAGGCGCTGGTGGTGGCCACGCCCGAGCCTACCTCGCTGACCGACGCCTACGCCACCATCAAAGTGCTGGTGGGCCAGCAAAAACGCAAGACCGTGCGAACCATCATCAACCAGACGGCGCGTGTCGGCGATGGCCGCGCCATCACCCGGCAGCTGCAGCAGGTGCTGGACCGGTTTGTGGTGAACGAGTCTGGCCAGGCCACACGCCTGGTCCACATGGGCGACATTCCCGCAGACCCTGCCGTGCGCCAGGCCGTCATGCGCCGCCAGTTGTTGATGCAAATGGCCCCCGGCTGCCCGGCGGGGCTTGCCATCGCGCAACTGGCCGTGAAGCTGGAGGACACGGTCATTCGGCTGACGGCGTAGCCCCGCAGGCACTGACCTTGGGCATTCAGAAGGCCTGGTGCCCAGATCGTCAGATGGTCAGATGGTCAGGCCGTGATGGTCCAGCCCTCCAGCGGGTCCATCCCCACCGGCAGCCCGTACAGCGGCACGCCCTGCTCATGCTGGCCTTGCGCCCAAGCCGCCTGCATCAGGCACAGCGCCGCATCCAGTGAATCGCCGCTGGCATCCGCCACCAGTGTGTCGCGCTGGGCGTGGGTCAGTTTCAGGCGCAGCGCAAGCCGGGTCTGGCCGTGCTCCAGCGCGGTGATGATGTCTTTGCGGGCAATCAGGCGCTCTGGCGTGTGCTTGGCTTTGTCGTCGCTTTTGTAAGACGTGTTGCCAAGAATTTCGCGCGCCAGCAGGCCCGGATAGCCTTCCAGGCCGATGCGGCTGGCCGCGCCGTCGTGCGGTTGCAGTCCCGGCAAATGCACGCCTGCCCTGAGCAGCGCAGGAACCCCCGCGTGCAGCATGTAGGCCACGGGTGGATTGACCCACTTCATTGACGGGCTAGATCCGGCAGGAAGATCGGTCGCGCGGTGCGCGAATTTTTGCCCGACCGGGCGGGCGTCGCAAAAGGCCTTGAATGTGTTGCGGATGTCAGCCCGGCTCAGGCTGGCGTAGTGGCGCATGCAGTCATCCCAATCTGGCGGCCAGCCCAGTTGAGTGACCAGTTCACGCGGCAGGCCAAACGGCAAGTCAAATGCGCCAACCCAGGCTGCGGGTTGTGTGAGCCATGCCTCAAACGCCTCCGAAGACTCAAGACGCTCCAATTTTAATAGCTGAACACGCCCCTTGGACGAGGACCCCAGGGCTATAACAATGGGTTTTTTGCGGGTGGGCCGACTGGAGAAGTCGCAACCGAGCAGATTCAAGCGCTCTGCCTGAATTCCGTGCCTGGCCGCGTCAGGCGCGGCCTATGATCGACGCCGTGGCCATCAGCTCTTCCAGCAGCGACAGTGACACCTTGCCCGACACTGCGTACGGGTCCAGCTCCGGCTTTTCGGCATATTTGAGCAAGATGGAGTGGTTGAGCTTGGACATGTTGACCTGGCCCATGGTCCAGCCGCCAAAACGGCGCTCGGAGATTTCTTCATAGTGCAGCAGCACCACGTCTTTGTGGCGCGGGTCCTTCTGGATGTGCCCATACAGCTCGCTGACCGCCATGCGCCCGCCTTCGATGGCCTGCAGAAAAATTGCGCCGCTGTGGCACAGGATGCCGGTAATGCCCGACGACGGGTTGGACTGGCGGGAATGCATCAGGATGGCCTCGATGGACGCGGGGCTGGGGTCCACAGCGCGGCTGGCATAAAGAAGGCGTACTAGCATGGCATTTGACCTTTAACCTTTGTTCGGAATCAACGCCAGGAACTCGCGGCGCAAGTTCGGGTCTTTCAGAAACACGCCACGCATCACCGAGTTGATCATTTTGCTGTCCATGTCTTTGACGCCACGCCACGCCATGCAGTAGTGGCTGGCTTCCATCACGATGGCCAGTCCGTCGGGCTGGGTTTTTTCCATGATCAGGTCGGCGAGCTGGACTACGGCTTCTTCCTGGATCTGCGGACGGCCCATGATCCATTCGGCCAGGCGCGCGTACTTTGAGAGGCCAATCACATTGGTGTGCTCGTTGGGCATGACGCCAATCCAGATCTTGCCAATCACCGGGCAAAAGTGGTGCGAGCAGGCGCTGCGCACGGTGATGGGGCCAACGATCATCAGCTCATTCAGATGCTCGGCGTTGGGAAATTCGGTAATGGTAGGCGCCTTGACGTAGCGACCGTTGAAGACCTCGTTGAGGTACTTTTTGGCCACCCGGCGCGCCGTGTTGCCGGTGTTGTGGTCGCGCTCGGTATCGATCACCAGGCTGTCCAGCACGCCCTGCATTTTCACCTCAATCTCATCCAGCAGCAGCGCCAGCTCGCCGGGCTCGACAAACGCCGCGATATTGTCGTTGGCATTGAAGCGCTTTCGGGCGGCCAGCAATCGCTGGCGTATCTTCACGGACACGGGCGTTCCCTGGTCGACGTCAGGGGGGCTCGTGGGGGTGTCTGTTTTCATTAACATGCGATAGATGTTACCAGCGTTTGGATAGTAGTGTTTTTGGCCTTTTGCCCCTGTGCCATATGCATAGTTAGCTACTTAGTTAATAGCGTCTTCCATTCAGGAACAGCAGCAGGCGCATCACCCCAAACGCCAGGCGGTCCAGAAGGCGCTGGCGCAATGGCCGACTGGCATAGACCGCAGGGTCCATTTGCTGGCCCTGGTGCTGCATCGCGTGCTCCAGCCGCTGGCGCAGGTCCTGCGCGAAGACGCTGTCAGTCACCACCACATTGGCCTCGCGCGCCAGCAGCAGGCTCAAGGGGTCCAGGTTGGACGAGCCCACAGTGGCCCACTGGCTGTCGATCACCGCCACCTTGGCATGCAAAAAACTGGGAGCGTACTCATGGATTTCGACACCCGCTGCCAGAAGCGCGCCAAACACTGGCCGGGCCGCGTGGTACTGCATGAAATATTCATAGCGCCCCTGCAGCAGCAGGCGCACCCGCACGCCGCGGCGCGCCGCATGAATCAGCCCCTTGCGCAGCCGCGCGCCGGGCATGAAGTAGGCGTTGGCAATGATGATTTCTGTTCGTGCCTCGCCAATCGCCTTGCGGTAGGCCCGCTCAATCTGGGTACGCCTACGCACGTTGTCGCGCAGCACCAGCGCAGCGCGCGCGGTGTGCTGCAGCGCACCAGTCTGCGCG
>JAYVNK010000053.1:0-6987 GCA_043758475.1 Comamonadaceae bacterium
CAATGCCGAATCACTGTCCAGTGCCGCCAGATCACCCAGCAATTGCCCGGCGGTGATGAACAGCACGGTGTGCCCCTGAATCAATGCCTGGTGGCCCAAGTTACAAGCCAGCATGGACTTGCCAACCCCGTTGGGCCCAACCAGCATCACGTTGCTGGCGTCCGCCATGAACGACAGCGTCATCAGTTCTTCAATCGTCTGACGGTCACAGCGCCGTGGCCAGTCCCATTCAAAGTCCGCCAGTGGTTTGAACTTGCCAATATGCGCTGCGTGCAACCTGCGCTCCAGACTGCGTTGATCACGCTCGGCTTCCTCCCATCCCAACAACTCGGTGGCCCAGGTCAGTCGGGCCGGGTCACAGACAAGCGTGTCCCAGTGGGCCAGCATCCCGGCCAGTCGCAATGCCTGGGCACGCGCCTGAAGTTGCGCCATGTTGGCGTTTACCATTGAAGTCTTTGTCATTTGCCGTCCTTCTCAAGTTCAGTGTCATTGCCGTCGCCGTCGCCGTCGCTGGTATCGTCATTCCCGATGACTGGTGCCCGCAAAGCGTCATAGGCGTCCAGCCGGTGCGGCTGGACCGTCACATCCATGCGGCTGCGCTCGCTCGGAGAGTTGCGGCACGACCAGTGGGCAATCTCGGCGGTCTTGGCGCGCACGCTCCAGTGCCAGGCGCACCGCGTTGTGATGTGGAACATCGCGGCGCAGGGCCTCAAGTACGGCTTCCTGCAGGGCCGGTGCACCGTAGTGGTCCAGCAGTTGACCCAGCACCCGCGTGATGGAAGCCAGGTGATGGCCCTTGGCGGCGGCACGCGTCAGCAATTCCGCCATGGCAGGAATAGCCTGGGTCAGCCGGCTCGTTCCCCGGTGTTG
This sequence comes from Comamonadaceae bacterium, assembly GCA_043758475.1. Taxonomy (GTDB): domain Bacteria; phylum Pseudomonadota; class Gammaproteobacteria; order Burkholderiales; family Burkholderiaceae_C; genus JANYCG01. Next base: position 871 of record JAYVNK010000053.1, read on the forward strand.
GCGGGCACCACGCTTACGCTGCACCAGTTCCTCGACATGGGCTGCAATCTCGACTTGCATGCCCTTGTCATAGCAGCGTGCATGGTCGGCCAACACAACAGCGCCATCGAGCACGCGCACACGGTCTGCGTTGGCCAGCACGGTCAAGGTACGCCGCACATGGGTATACGGGATGGAGTAGTCGTTGAGGTCAAAGCGTACATAGGGCGTCTTGTCCGCTTGAACCTCAAGACGCAGGTCCACCGGGTAGGCGTCCATGGGCAGGGCCATCAGGGCGGGCTGCTCAGCCTCAAACGCCTGGCGCACCGTCAACTGCACGCCTTCTGGCCATGGCCTATCAAAGGCTGGACCGTCAGTCCAGACTTTGGCCTGGGCATTGAGGTCCGCCACATCAGTAAAGATGCGGGCCGCAAAGAAGTTGTCGCGGATATAGCGAATCGACCTCTCTACGCGCCCCTTCTCATTGCCGCGTGCGACGGCCACTGGCCTGGGCTCGAAGCGGTAATGGGCGGCGAAGGCCAGGTAATCCGGATTGAAACGGACAAGCGTCTCCCATACGCTCCAGCACGGCGCTCTTGAGGTTGTCACTCAAGATGACCCTGGGAACCCCGCCCCATGCTGCAAACGCCAGCACGTGGCCGCGCAGGAAACTGTCCATCTGGGCATTCAGGCTGAAGTGCAGAAAGATGCGCCGCGAATAGGACAACACCATCACGAAGGCCATCAGGGGGCGCCGGGCCTTGCCAATCACTAGGTGGCCCATATGCGCCCAATCCACTTGGGCCTGTTCACCGGCCAGGGTGCGAAGCCGCAGATACGCCTCAGGCACGGGCCGGGGGCGCAGTGGTGCCACCAGGTGACGGAAGTGCCAAGCTGCCGCCAACGTACCCACGCTCTTGCACCATGGCATACAGGCGACTGGCCGCCAGTGTTGGAAACTTCGCCAGCGTCTCCCGAAGGAACGGCATGAACGGGTCGATCAACTTTACCGGCGCAACGATGGGCATACGCAACACGCTGGAGACGGCCAACACGCGACGCACGGTGTCACGGTGCAGATGCAACTGGCGGGCGATGGTGCCGATGCGCCAATGCTCGGCCAGGTACAGACGCAGGATCTGGGCGCGCAGTTCAGGGGTAACGACCATTACGCATGCACCTGTTGTGGCGTAGAAAGCTCTGGCGCACCAGTGCCGGGCATGGTGATTGGCACCAGTGGCAGCGCCAGATCAATGGAAGTACCACGGTGCGGATGCTGGTGCTTGCGCTGTTCAAGCTGGGTGGGGACGTGCTGCATGGCGTTGGAGTCTGTGAATCGGGCGAGATTGCCGGGGGTGATTCGTTGACCGCCAGTACAGCATCGACAGGCTCGGCATGGGAACCCTGATGCGTCACTATCTTTGCTGACGCGCTGCGGCGCTGGCGCCATTGGCGCATGCGGGCTGCGTGTTTGTGACGCCCATTGCGGCCTTGCTGGTAGCGACTCCCGGCCTCGCGTTGTCGGGTCTGACGGGTCATGTCGGCACACCCTGCAGCGCAATACCGTTGGCCACGGTCACATTGGCTGCACACCAGAACCTGGGCTTGGCAGCGGGCACACAGGAAGAGTCGGGCTGGAAGTTCGCACATGAGCACCTCTGGAAAACCAAAGGTGTGTTGGACGAAAGTCCTCCAAGAGTGCAACAATCACGCAGCACTCGTTATTGACACGGTGTAGGGCGCAGCGCTCGGAACAAACTTGCCGGTGAGGGCCGTCGCTGTGCCCGCCTACTTCGGTGAGGCTGTATTACAGCGCAGCCGCAAAGGCACTACCGCGTAACGACACTACGTGGGCATTGAGAGCCAAAGCAATTGACGGGGCTTCAAATCACGAATCAAGGTCACAGGGGCAGTGCAGGAATACATGCACTGCCCGGGGGTGCCTGCGGCGCCCTGGCAGGGGCCAAACAATAGAGATTCCAGAAACTCAGACTCAAGGATTCAAAACGCGCTCAAAAGCCAGAAAAGTGCGCTTCTTGGCAGCCATTCACAAATGTTAGCAGACAGCTTTTTGAATTCCTGAGTCCGACAGGCTGCTAGCGGTAAAAATGCGGCTTAAACTGAGGCCATCCGAAGATAAGAAATAGTGCTCAAATTTTTGAAGCAAAACCGAGTTAGAGTGGCTTCGAGCCCTTTTTAAAACGCCTTTCATGAATACGTTAATGGCAAAGTTAATGGTACTAACGGCGCAAGAGATTGATTTCGTTGAATTTCTGAGTCCCCTCTCGGCCCCCGAAGTCATGACCGAAGTGCGCGGCCAGGTGGGCTTCATCACTTTGAACCGGCCCAAGGCGCTGAACGCGCTGTCGCTGCCGATGATCCGGTCCTTAAGCGCATGCCTTTTGGCCTGGCGCACGGATCAGGCGGTGAAGGCTGTCGCCTTTCGTGGCATGGGTAAAGGCGTTGTAACCAACGGGGAAGCAGGTTCAACCGGTCCCACGCCATTTGGTGCTTTCTGCGCAGGTGGCGACATCCGGTTTTTCCATCAAGCTGCGCTGGCGGCCAACCCCGAACTGGAAGATTTTTTTACTGAGGAATACGCGCTCAATCACCTGATCCACAGTTTCCCCAAGCCCACCATCGCCTTCATGGACGGCGTCGTCATGGGTGGCGGCATGGGTTTGTGCGGGCACGGTCGACCCACATCCGGCCCAAATGCCACCCTGCGCCTGGTAACGGAGCGCACAAAAATGGCCATGCCCGAAACCGCTATTGGCCTGTTTCCTGATGTGGGTGGCGGCTATTTTTTAAGCCGTTGTCCCGGCCACACGGGCGAGTGGCTTGCGTTGACGGGTGACACCATCGGTGGGATGGAAGCGGTGGACTTGAGTCTGGCCGACGCGTGCGTTGCGCCATCTGCCATGCCGCTCATCTGGGATGCGCTGGGCTCAACCAACGTCCAGGCACCCGATTCCTTCAAAAACATGATTGCTTCGTATTTAATAGCTACCTATGACGAACCAACAAGGGCTACAGGCAAAATAGACGACTTTTTCTCGCTGAATTCGGTGACAGGCATCGTGCAGGCGCTTGAACTCAGCGACGACGCTTGGGCACGCCAAACCGCTGGCACGCTGCGCCAGCGCTCGCCGCTGATGCTGCACGTGGTGCTGGAACAAATCCGCCGTGCCCGCAGCATGAACCTGGCTGGCGAGTTGCGCATGGAACGCGACATGGTCCACCACTGCTTCAACCCCACCCATCTGGCCCGCAGCGCCGCCGCCAGCGAGACCGTGGAAGGCATCCGGGCATTGGCCATCGACAAAGACCACAAGCCGCAATGGAATCCAGCGCGCATTGAAGACGTCACGCCGGAGATGGTGACGCCGTTTTTCAAGAGTCCCTGGGTGCCGGGCGTGCACCCATTGCGGGATTTGCGCTGATACCGCGCTGCCGACGCGGTATCAGCGGTTGCGGTCCTTCATGGCCCGGTCCACCTCGCGCTTGCCTTCGCGGTCCTTGATGCTGTCTCGCTTGTCGTGCTCGGCCTTGCCCTTGGCCAGGGCGATTTCGCATTTGATCTTGCCGGTTTTCCAGTGCAGGTTCAGCGGGACCAGGGTGTAGCCCTTTTGCTCGACTTTGCCGGTGAGGCGCTTGATTTCTTCCCGGTGCATCAACAATTTTTTGGTGCGCACCTTGTCCGGGCTGATGTGGGTTGACGCGGTGTTGAGCGGGGTGATCTGCAAGCCGATCAGGAACAGTTCGCCCTCGCGGATCACCACGTAGCCGTCGGTCAACTGCACTTTGCCCTCGCGCAGGGATTTGACCTCCCAGCCTTCCAGCACCAAGCCCGCTTCAAACCGTTCTTCGAAAAAATAGTTGTACGCCGCCTTCTTGTTGTCAGCAATGCGGTTGTTTTTGGGAGCGGCAGTGTCGGTTTTTTTGACCATGGGGGACGTGATGATGCGCTAAAAGGGGGGTGGGGGAGCGCAAGGTGCTTTGATACCGGGGCGGGCTGTGAGCAAGCTGTTGTGGAAAAGCGGCAATATAGAAAAGGCATGGGGCGCCTGTCATGTGGTGATCAAACAGCTTGTCTACAATCTTTCCCGCGACCCCTATTCTATGAAAACCGTTAGCAAGTCCGTTCTGATCTGGTACAGCCCTGAAGAAATGTATGCCTTGGTGACGGGCGTGGCGGACTATCCGAAATTTTTGCCCTGGTGCGACCACGCCAACGTGGTGGCCAGCGATGCGGCCGGCATGACGGCTGAAGTCGGCATCTCGTTTGGTGGCATACGGCAGTCTTTCACCACCCACAACTTGCACACGGCGGGCCGCCAAGTGGCCATGCGGCTGGTCGACGGGCCTTTTTCCCGGCTGGATGGCGAGTGGAATTTTGTGCCGCTGGGCAATGGGACGCAGCGTGCCTGCCGGGTTGAATTCACCCTCAACTATGGTTTTGCCAACGCCACGCTGGCCAAGCTGGTGGGCCCGGTATTCGACAAAATTGCAGGCAGCATGGTGGATGCGTTTGTCAAGCGCGCGGAGCAGGTTTATGGCGCTGCCGGGACATAAGTATGAGCATGGGCACGGGCATTCAAGTCGTTGTGGTTTACGCGCCAACCCCCCGCAACGTGCAGGAGATTGCGCTCACGCTGGCCGATGGCAGTACGGTCGGCGATGCGATTGCGGCGAGCGGACTGATGCCCTACCCCGCAAAATTCAAGTCGCAGGCGCTGCTCGCGGGCATATGGGGCCGCAAAGCCCCGCTCATCGCGCCGCTGCGCAACCTGGATCGGGTAGAAATTTACCGGCCCCTCAAGGTTGACCCGAAGGTCGCACGCCGGGCAAGATTTGCCTCCCAAGGGGCTAAAAAGGCAGGCCTGTTTGCCACGCGCAGGGCCGGGGCCAAGACTGGCTATTGATCGGCCAGCAACAGGCTATCGACGAGCTATTTCAGGGTGGCCGACGACGTCTGTCCAGCTTACTTGCAGCTGGAGTCGATGATGTTTTGCACGCGCCTGGTCTCAGCGGCTCGGGCAGCGTCATCCATAATTTCACGCTCGCCCTGCGCATTCGTTCGCCCGATGCGCACGCCGGAGTCCAAGCCAGCCTTGGCCTGTTTGCCAAGTGCGCAGTTCTCCACTTTCGCTTTGGTAACGCGTTCTTCTTCGACGCGCCGCTTGGCTGCTTCAGCATCAGCCGCCTGTTTTTTCTTCTCCATTAATTCTTTGTCAATACCCGAGAGTTTGGGTGCGCTGGACGCAACCTGGGGGCTTGGGGCAGCCACAACAACCGTGCCATCGGCGTTCACGACCGGTTCGGCCTTGACAGCAGTTTTGGCCAGGCCGCCCGGACGTTTGACAATGTTTTTCTCAAGCACATCGGCAGGCGGTGCGCGGTCGCTGTAGACCTTTCGGCCGTCCTTGTCCAGCCACTGCCATTGCGCCGCCGCCGTCAGGGCAATCAGGCAGGCGGTGCCCGCCAACAGCCGGGGCATCAGGGTTCTAAAAAGTGTATGAATCTTGCGCATGTGCGGAGTTTAGCGCTGTAACGGGGTAAATTTGCGCCTCGCTGGCTCCGTTCAGCGGGTGGGGGCACCCGTTTATCGCAGTAGTGCGGGCGGCATCTCGGGCAGTACCTCGGGCGGAATCTCTGGCGGTGTCACGGGTACAATTTGTCATTTGGAGCTTTGACATGCGCCTCCTCGGCAAAGCGCTCACCTTCGACGATGTGTTGTTGGTGCCAGCGTACTCCCAGGTCCTGCCCAAGGACACCGTTCTGGCCACCCGTTTTTCCCGCAACATTGCCCTGAACCTGCCCTTGGTGTCTGCCGCCATGGACACCGTGACTGAGGCTCGCCTGGCCATTGCCATTGCGCAGGAGGGCGGCATAGGCATCGTGCACAAAAATCTCACCGCCAAAGAGCAGGCGGCGCAGGTGTCCCGCGTCAAGCGCTATGAGTCTGGCGTGCTGCGTGACCCGGTCGTCATCACGCCCAGCTTTACGGTGCGCCAGGTGATTGACCTGTCAGAGCAGTTGGGTGTTTCAGGTTTTCCGGTGTGCGATGGCGGCAAGGTTGTGGGCATTGTCACCGGGCGCGATTTGCGTTTTGAGACGCGTTATGACATTCCCGTG
>JAYVNK010000054.1:0-6980 GCA_043758475.1 Comamonadaceae bacterium
GTTGGCATTGCAGGTTATTCAGGTTCGGGCAAAACTACGCTGGTGGAGCGCCTGATACCGGCGCTGCGTGCGCGCGGCCAGCGGGTGTCGGTGGTCAAGCATGCGCACCACAAGTTCGACATTGACCACCCAGGCAAAGACACCTGGCGGCACCGCGCGGCGGGCGCGTTTGAGGTGGTGGTGGCGTCAGATACGCGGCTCGCCTTGATGCGGGAATTTGAGCAACCGGCCCAGATGACGGTGCACCAGCTAATCGCCGAGCTGTACGACGGCGTGGACTGGGTGGTGGTGGAAGGCTTCAAGCAAAGCGACCTGCAAAAAATCGAGGTCTGGCGTGCCGCGGCAGGCCAGGCGGCGCGCTATGTTGATGACGATTTCATTGTGGCCATTGCCACCGATTCGCCCGACATGCTGCCGCAAGCCACGCTGCGCCCGGTGCTGGATTTGAATGACCCTGAGGCGGTGGCCGACTGGCTGATGGCAAGCAGCGGGCGTTTTGAGTACCGTCATGAGATTTACTCATGAATGCGCCTGCATCATCGTCGCCCAGCCCTTCAAAGCATCCTGGCGCGCGCGCTGCCTTGAAGTCTTTGGATGACGCCCTCGCCGAGCTGCTGGTGCATGCCCAAAATTCAGGGGGCAGCGAGCCGGTGTCTACCTTCGATGCCGATGGCCGTGTGCTGGCGCAAAACGTGGTCTCAAGCCTGCACGTGCCGCCTGCCGACAACAGTTCCATGGATGGCTACGCGCTGCGTTGCGCTGACGTGCCCCGAGCCGGTGTGCAATTGCCACTCACCCAGCGCATTGCGGCGGGTGCTGTGGGCCAGCCACTGACCGCTGGCAGCGTGGCGCGGATTTTCACGGGCGCGCCTATTCCGCCGGGTGCAGACGCGGTGGTCATGCAGGAAGATTGCGAAATTGTTGCCGATGGAAATGGTGGCGGGTTGAACACGGCGGCCGGTTCGGCAGGTGGCGCTGCGGCGGGCAGCATAGTGACCGTCAATGCCATGCCCCAGCCTGGACAGTGGATCCGACGCGCCGGTGAAGATGTCGCCAAGGACGCAGTGATACTCTCAAAAGGAGAGCGTCTTACGCCAGCTTCGCTTGGGCTGGCAGCCAGCATCGGTATGGAAAAACTGCTTGTTGCCCGACAGCCCCGCGTGGCTTTGTTCTCGACCGGCGACGAGCTCGTCATGCCTGGCGACGTGGCCCCGCAAGACATGAAGCCCGGCGCGATTTACAACTCCAACCGGTTTGTTCTGCGCGCCTTGCTGCTGCGCCTGGGTTGCGTGGTGACCGACTTTGGCATCGTGCCCGACAGGCTTGACGCAACGCTGCAAGCCCTGCGTGCGGCCGCCCATGATCATGACCTGGTTCTGACCAGCGGCGGCGTCTCGGTGGGGGAAGAAGACCATATCAAACCGGCGGTGCAGGCGTTGGGCGAACTCCATTTGTGGCAAATTGCCATCAAGCCCGGCAAGCCGTTTGCCTATGGAAAAATTGGTGTGGCGCATTTCATGGGCCTGCCGGGCAACCCGGTGTCGAGCTTCATCACCTTCATGGCGCTGGTCCGCCCGTTTTTGCTGCGGCTGCAAGGCGTGGTGGATATCACTCCTAAGTCAATAGCTGTCCCTGCACATTTCGCGTGGACCAGAGCCGATAAACGCCGTGAATTTCTGCGCGTGCGGCGCAACCCGGCGGGCGGGCTTGACCTGTTCCCCAACCAGAGCTCGGGCGTGCTGACCTCGGCGGTGTGGGGTGATGGCGTGGTGGACAACCCGCCGGGGCGAACCATTGCGCACGGCGATGCTGTGCAGTTCATCGCTTTTGCCGACCTGATGAACTGACAGGATGGATTGACATGAAAATCACCGTCAAATATTTTGCATCCATCCGCGAGGCAATGGGCAAAAGCAGCGAATCCATGGATACCGCGGCCGCAACGCTGGCTGCCTTGCGTGATGATTTGATCGCCCAAGGCGAGCCCTACGCCTATTGCCTGGCGCGTGGCAAGACCCTGCGCATGGCGCAGAATCAGGTGATGGCAGCCGAGTCCGCCGTGCTTGTTGAGGGCGCGGAGATTGCATTTTTCCCGCCGGTGACGGGGGGTTAGACGGCTTGCCCTGCCTGCCACGATGGCCAGGGCGGGTGCTGGCGCGGCATCGGCATCCCGTGAATAGGCCGCCAGGTTATGGAATCGTTGCCATCATCGGTGCGCGCAGCTCGTTGGCAATCCAGCCTTCCCGCGCCAACGCTGCCTTGATCGACGCCGGGTTGGGCTCGGCAAACATCGCTCCAATCACTGGCACCAGCGGCATCCAGACGGCTCTGGCTTCTTTGAACGCGCCAAATCGCAGCAGGCGGATGACCTCCACAAAGCGCTCCGTGTGCACATGGGCACTGGCAGTAATGGACCCTGCGCCGCCCAGTGCCACCGTGCTGAACAATTGCAGGTCGTCGCCAGCCAGCACAGCCAGCCGCCCGTCCGCAATCAGTGCATGGGTCTTGGCTGGGTCCTGGCCGCAATCCTTGACGGCGCGTATGTTCGGGTGCCCTGCCAATTGCAGCAGGGTTGAGAGGTCAATGGTCACTCCGGTGCGCTGGGGAATGTCGTAGATGATCAGCGGCGCGGCAGACGCTTCGGCGATTGCGCGAAACCAGTAAAGCAGACCGGCCTGCGACGGTCGGATGTAGTGCGGCGCTGGCACCAGCAGGCCGGCCACGGGATTGGCACCTGGATAGCGCGATATCGTCTTGACCCAGGCCAGCGTCTGCGTCAGGTTGTAGCCTGACAGGCCCATCGCCACGGGCAGGCCCGGCTTGGTGTGTTGAACGGCTTTGATCACCGTGTCCAGCACGGCCAACCGCTCGGTTTCATCCAGCGCTGCCGCTTCGCCCGTACTGCCGCAAGCAACAAAGCCCGCAATGTCTGCCTTGCAGTAGCGCTGCACCAGCCGGGCGAGCGCGGTGTGATCGACCGCATTGTCGCGAAATGGGGTAATCAACGGAAGCCACAGGCCTGAGAACAGGCCGTGCGGGCCTCGGTCCAGCGTTGCGTTGGCTGGGGGGTTGATCGCGTTCGTCATTCATCATTCCTTCAATTACGGACCCTCTGCATAACTCCGCACGGCCCGTGATAGCCCGGACTCGGGCAGCCTGCGGCGTTGAATTTCTTGCCAATAGCTGTGCTATTGGCGGCAAAATCCGCCTTGCAGTCCCTCCCGATCCGGCCTACACGAGCTCGCGATGAGTTACGCAGAGAGTCCTTAGAAATGACCGATGAAAAACCGTTCAACGGATGTGCGGCGGGGCCAAATTTGGGGCCAGCGGTACTGGCTTCAAGAGTGGTTCCATCGCTCACCTTAGGACGGAACCACAGCTCCGGTCAGATGAGCTTTGGTTTTTTGGATTTGCTTCCGCGCACGGCGCAGGCTGCTGCGCTGGGGCGCGCGGGCAAACTGCGGGGGTTGCGGGCAAAACTCATGTCGGAATGATATCAGATGCCATTTTCGCGATAAAATAAGGCTGTAGCCCTTGTCCAATATGAATAGTTAGTTATGAATAAAATAGCAAATTTCCTGTGGCTGCGTAGTGACACAATCTAGCCATGACAAGCCAGCGCGTATCCATCCAGACGGAAGACTTCAACCTAGCCGACGAAATCAACGCATTGCGCGCTGCTGACAAACGCGTCGGTGCGGTGTGCAGTTTCATCGGCGCCGTGCGCGACAGAAATCAATCCGCCCAGACTGAAATCAGTTCGCTGGAACTTGAACACTACCCCGGCATGACCGAGAAATCCATCGACGCCATGATTGATGCGGCGCACCAGCGCTTCGATATTTTTGGTGCGCGTGTCATTCATCGCATTGGGCTGTTGCAGCCGCTCGATCAGATTGTGATGGTGGCTGTCACGTCCGCCCACCGGGGCGAGAGTTTCAAGGCCTGCGAGTTTTTAATGGACTATTTGAAAACCCAGGCACCGTTCTGGAAAAAAGAACAAACGCCGCAAGGTGGCAAGTGGGTCGATGCGCGGGTGAGTGACGATGATGCCCTGGCGCGCTGGGGCCAGTTCGAAAGGTAGCCCGCTGGGGCCAACTCAACACCTGTCCCGATGGGCCAGCTCGACAAGTAGCCCGCTTAAGCTAGTTCAAATACTGCGGCCTTGATTCGACCACGCCTTTGTCTGCAGCCGCATCCGCCTGTGCGACCGTGGCCAGCCCCCATTGCGAGTTGACGTAAGACTGTTCAAGCAGGTGCAGAAAACCATGCATCAGTTTCTCGTCCAGGTCGATTTGCACATCGCGTTTCTCGGTGGCTCCTTTGACCTTGCCCGAGAATTTGACTTGCAGGTGCGCGTTGGCCAGCGGGGTGAGTGCAATTTCGGCAACCAGCATCGGATCGTCTCCGGTTGCTGGCGCGTCGGTTGACTCTTTGAATGGGGTTTTGAAATCTGACTGTTGCAAGGCGGCGTCTTTTTTGAACTCGTTCAAAAACTCGCGAAGTTTGGGGTCGGACGGCGCGCGTGGGGCACCGGCAGCGGCTGCCAGTGCGTCAGCGCGCACAATCTGTTCGTCCGTCAGTCGTCTGAGCAACGGCAGGAAACCAAGCGTCAAACGACGTGTCAGCCACAGCCGGATTTCAAGGCCCGACGTGGAGTTGATCCGGGCTGTCAGCCGGTCCTGGTCAGGCTCGTATTTCAAGTTCAGCTGGTGAATGCGCATTTGCGAATTCTAGAAGACTCGGCGACGGTGCCGTGTGTCCCCAGGCAGCTTGATATGGATCAAGGCGTTGTGCGATGAACAGGCTTGTAATGGGAAAGGCCAGCTTTCTGGCTTGAAATCGCCCCAAACCACCCAAAATGACCAGCATGCGAATCGACAAACTAACCACCAAATTCCAGGAAGCCCTGGGCGAAGCCCAGACTCTGGCCCTGGGCCAGGACCACGCTTTCATCGAGCCCGCCCACGTGTTGGCGGCCATGTTGCGCCAGGACGATGGCCCCAAAGCGCTGCTTCAGCGTGCCGGGGTCAACGTGGCAGGCCTGCTCAGCGCGGTCGAGGCCGCCATGAAAAAGCTGCCGCAGGTGCAAGGGCATGATCAGGTGCAGATAGGGCGCGACATGGTCTCGCTGCTGCAGGCCGCTGAGAAAGAGTCCATCAAGCGCGGCGACCAGTTTGTGGCCGGTGAGCTGTTTTTGCTGGCGCTGACGGACACCAGGCAGGACATTTCAAAACTGGCCAAAGACAATGGCCTGACACGCAAGTCGTTAGAGGCCGCCATTGACGCAGTGCGCGGCGGCCAGAACGTCAACAGCGCTGACGCCGAAGACCAGCGCGAATCGCTCAAGAAATACTGCATTGATTTGACCGAGCGCGCCCGCATGGGCAAGCTCGACCCGGTGATTGGCCGCGACGATGAAATCCGCCGCGCCATCCAGGTGCTGCAACGCCGCACCAAAAACAACCCGGTGCTGATTGGCGAGCCGGGCGTCGGCAAGACCGCGATTGTGGAAGGCCTGGCGCAGCGCATTGTGTCGGGCGAGGTGCCTGAGTCGCTCAAGGGCAAGCGGGTGCTGTCGCTGGACATGGCGTCGCTGCTGGCCGGTGCCAAATTTCGGGGCGAATTTGAAGAGCGCCTGAAAAACGTGCTCAAAGACCTGGCTAAAGACGAAGGCCAGACCATCGTTTTCATTGACGAGCTGCACACCATGGTCGGTGCCGGCAAGGCTGAAGGAGCCATGGACGCCGGCAACATGCTCAAGCCAGCCCTGGCGCGCGGCGAGCTGCACTGTGTGGGTGCCACGACGCTGGACGAGTACCGAAAGTACATCGAGAAAGATGCGGCCCTTGAGCGCCGTTTCCAGAAGATTCTGGTGGGTGAGCCGACGGTAGAGGCGACGATTGCCATCCTGCGCGGCCTCAAAGAGCGCTACGAAAAACACCACAACGTGGACATCACCGACCCGGCCATTGTGGCTGCCGCCGAGCTGAGCCATCGTTACATCACCGACCGCTTCCTGCCCGACAAGGCGATTGACCTGATCGACGAGGCCGCGTCCAAAGTCAAGATCGAGATGGACAGCAAGCCCGAGGTGATGGACAAGCTGGACCGCCGCCTGATCCAGCTCCAGATTGAGCGCGAAGCCGTGCGGCGCGAGAAAGACGAAGCCTCGCAAAAACGCTTTGAGCTCATCAACGAAGAAATCACCAAGCTGCAAAAAGAAATTGCCGATCTGGATGAGATCTGGAAGGCCGAGAAAGCCGCTGCGCAAGGCGGGGCCCAGGTGCGCGACGAGCTGGAAAAAATCAAAATACAGATCGAAGAATTCACCCGCAAAGGCGACTTCAACAAGGTGGCCGAGCTGCAATACGGCAAGCTGCCCGAACTGGAAAAACGCCTGAAAGAAGCGCAGGCGTCTGAAGCCACCAAAGGCAAGGGCGGGCCGCCGCGCCTGCTGCGCACGCAAGTGGGCGCCGAAGAAATCGCCGAGGTGGTGAGTCGCGCCACCGGTATCCCGGTCAGCAAAATGATGCAGGGCGAGCGCGACAAACTGTTGCAGATGGAAGACAAACTGCACCAGCGTGTGGTGGGCCAGAGCGAGGCGATCACCGCTGTGGCCAATGCCATCCGCCGCTCCCGCGCGGGGCTGGGTGACCCAAACCGGCCCACGGGCTCATTCCTGTTCCTCGGCCCCACGGGCGTGGGCAAGACCGAGCTGTGCAAGGCGCTGGCGGGTTTTCTGTTTGACAGTGAAGACCACCTGGTGCGCATTGACATGAGCGAGTTCATGGAAAAGCACAGCGTGGCGCGCTTGATTGGCGCACCGCCTGGCTATGTGGGCTATGAAGAGGGCGGCTACCTCACGGAGGCGGTGCGTCGCAAGCCCTATAGCGTGCTGCTGCTTGATGAGGTTGAAAAAGCGCACCCCGATGTCTTCAACGTGCTGCTGCAGGTGCTGGACGATGGCCGCCTGACCG
>JAYVNK010000055.1:0-6967 GCA_043758475.1 Comamonadaceae bacterium
GGCAGCCACGAACCTCACCAATGTCGAAGACGCAACCCGACCACGCTAACGTACGGGCCCAACAGGCACCAATGGCTTACCGGTCATGTGTGGTGTGCCCCTCAACGGTACATCAAACACGACTCAAGTTTCTTCGGCTCGGAGTCCGGGCGCGGCCGGCTGGATCGCTGACGTTTGAGACAACATGGTAGGAACCAATCGCTGAGTTGCTTCACCCACCGGCTCTGGAGTTGACGAACGTAAAGCGGCTACCGCCGTTGATCGCTGCAGCACGGCAACAGCGGAAACAGGTGGTTCCATCGGAGAAGCTGGTTGCCGATTCACAATCGGCTTCGAGTCAACATAAATAACTTTGTCATACGAGACTGGCAATACATCAGACGATATTATTTTTTGGGCGAAACAGATAACAAGAATGCCAGCCTCGCGAAGACGCACAGCAAGTGGGGCAAAGTCCGCGTCACTTGAGCCAATGGCAACCGTGGAAGGCAAAGCTCCGTGATGCAGCAGGTCCATAGCGTCAACTACCAGCGCTACATCTGTAGTCCCCTTGCCCTGATTCACAAATGCCTGGACTGAGTGCCTTCGCAGAACATCTTTCACGCCAGCAAGTTTTTCGAACCCTCCGTAGGCCCGTCGAATTTGCACTGTCGCGCCAGCGTCCTTTAGATGCTGAAATGCTTCCTCAGTAGCGCTGAACGTCAAGTTGTCCGCATCAATCAGGAATGCTACTGAATGAGTCAAGCCTTGCTTTCCTTGATGCCCCGTCATGGCAATGACGCCTTCAATTTCCACGGCAGCGCTTCGCCCGACCGCAGCGGCTTCAATGCAGCCTCGCCAAACGCAAAGCTCTCGGGCGGCGTCCATCTCTCGCGCCTCAAAGTGATGGTGCTTGTGTTGCGTGGCAGACCGTAAAAATCGGCCCCGTTGAAACTGGCAAAGTCCTCCAGTCTCTCCAGCGCACCCACGTTGTCAAACGCTTCTGCATATAACTCCATCGCTGCATGCGCGGTGTAGCAGCCGGCGCAGCCAGTGGCGTGCTCTTTCAGGTGCGCGGGGTGCGGGGCGCTGTCGGTGCCCAAAAAGAATTTCGTTGATCCGCCGGTGGCTGCAGTGACCAGAGCCAGGCGATGGGTTTCGCGTTTCAGCACCGGCAGGCAGTAGTAATGCGGTCGCAACCCAGACCCGTTTTCACCCGTAAAAATCGCGTTTCGGTTGTACAGCAGATGGTGCGCAGTGATGGTGGCGGCGGTAAAGCGGTCTGCGCCCTGCACATACTGCGCTGCCTCTTGGGTGGTGATGTGCTCGAACACAATTTTCAGCTCGGGGAAATCGCGGCGCAGCGGGATGAGCTGGGTGTCGATGAACACGGCTTCGCGGTCAAACAGGTCAATGTCCGGGCTGGTGACCTCGCCGTGCACCAGCAGCAGCAAGCCTTCGCGCTGCATGGCCTCAAGCGTCTTGTAGGTCTTGCGCAGGTCTGTCACACCGGCGTCGCTGTTGGTGGTGGCACCTGCCGGGTAGAGCTTGGCGGCGACCACACCAGCGTCTTTGGCGCGCTTGATCTCATCGGCAGGCAGGTTGTCGGTGAGGTACAGGGTCATCAGCGGCTCAAAACTCATGCCCTGTGGCACAGCCGCGCGAATGCGTTTGGCGTAGTCAACAGCCAGCGCCGCCGTGGTCACGGGCGGCTTGAGGTTGGGCATGATGATGGCTCGCGCAAACTGCGCAGCGGTGTGCGGCACCACGGTGTTGAGCGCAGCGCCATCGCGCACGTGCAGGTGCCAGTCGTCCGGGCGGGTCAGGGTCAGTTCGTTGATGATTTTGGGGGTTGGCGATTGGGTCATGGTGCGATTGTCCCAAAAGTACGGGCGAGGGGAAGCAGATCACACCGTCAGCAAATAGTCCCACAGCGCCTGCGCAGAGCGCTTTGAGTCTGCTGCTGCACCTTTGTGGCTCAGCCCTACCCCGCGTAATGGCTCTTTCGCGATAGGCTTTTCGCGGTAGGCACGCACATCCATGGTGATCTCAAGCCCTTTCAGGTCCGGCGGCACAGCGCTGACCAGCCGCTTGGCGCGCAGCTCTTTTTTTACCGCGCTGTAGGGCAAGAACGCAATGCCATGGCCCTCCAGCGCCATCGCCTTCAGGCCCTCGGCCATGTCGGTCTCGTACACCCGGTCAAAGTGAATGGCCGTGCCGGACTGTTTGAGAATCACATCCACCATCTGCCCCAGGTAGGCCCCAGGCGCATAGCCCAAATAAGGCAGCAACTGGCCCACGCGGCCCGGCAGCTTGAACAGCGGCGCGCCGTCGGCATCCGGCTTGGCGTAGGGGGATATCACCTCTTGCCCCAAGCTCACCATTTCATAGCGATCTGCATCCAGCTGAATGGGCTGAGACGGATGGTGATAGGCAATCAGCACGTCGCAGCTGCCCTCCACCATGCGCATCACCGCGTCATGCACATTGAGCGCAATCAGGCGGCTTTTGATCGGCCCAAATTTCTCGCGCAGGCTGGACACCCAGGCCGGAAAAAACGTGAACGCCAGCGTGTGCGGCACTGCAAATTCAATTACATCCTGCCCGGCCGAGGTGTGGCTGCGCAGCATGGCGCGCGTGCTTTGCAGTGCCTGCAGCATCTCCATCGACTGGCCGTACAGCGTCTCGCCTGCGGGCGTGAGCCGCGTGGGGTAGCTGCTGCGGTCCACCAGATCCGTGCCCGCCCAAGCCTCCAGCGACTGGATGCGCCGCGAAAAGGCCGGCTGCGTGACGTGGCGCAATTGCGCTGAGCGGCTGAAACTGCGGGTTTCAGCCAGACTGACAAAATCTTCAAGCCATTTGGTTTCCATGCGTGGAATTATGCGGGGCGGCGCGCCCGGATAAAGCCTTCAGCGATGCCAATGGAGACAGATAAACCAAAAAGCGGACGTTCTGCTATTTGTACAAATTGAATATCTGAATTTCAAACTGTACAAACTGCAAGTTCAATAGGCTGTCGTCAAAACGAGGTGACGAAGGCCTATTCAGCACTCTGCTGTAGCACCCACATTGCAGCACAACGCCCAATCATGGCCAGCAGCACAATGGTTGACCGTCGCCAACACTTCCGGTGCCAGTCAGGCACCTTCCCAGCAAATACGGCCATGTCAGCGACAGCCCGCAGAGTCTCGCTGCAAAGGCGCGAGCGGCGACAACACCGCAGATTTACAATAAAAATGACAGTAAGACCAAATGGAGCCGACATGCCCACCACATTGAACAGCAAAGGTCAGGTCACCATTCCCAAACAAATCCGCGATGCCTTGAGCATGACCGCCGGATGCTCGGTGGACTTTGCTGTGAACACTGAGGGCGGCGTAGTGATCCACAAAGTGGGCGCGCGACCCCTCCGAAAGCGCGACCGCTTTGATGCAGCCCGTGGCAAGGCGGACGTGAAATGGTGGACTGACGACTTGATGGCTCTGCTGCGCGGCGAAGCTTGATGCTGCTGGTTGACACCAACATGCAGGTGGACGTGCTGGAAGACGATCCACAGTGGTCGGATTGGACGGGGGGGGGGGCAGCTACGCGCGCAGTCCAAAATCCACCGGCTGGCGATCAACCCCATCATTTATGCTGAGCTGTCATTGACGTTTTCGACCGCCGAGGCTTTGGACCAAGCCATCGAGGACCTGGATTTGGTCACGGTCGATATCCCCCGCCCCACCTTGTTCCTGGCCGGCAAGGCTTTCATCCGCTACCGGCGCCAGGGCGGCACAAAGACCAATGTTCTGGGGGACTTCTTCATTGGTGCCCACGCGGCCGTGTCCGGCCTCGTCGTATTGACGCGAGATACGCGCCGGTATGGTTCGTATTTTCCGAGTGTAGTGATGGTGTCGCCGCAGGGCGTTTAGATGGTGCCCAAGGGCAGCGCCAGCGGGATGGCACCCGCAGGCAGGTTCAGGTTCGATTTGCGTACCCAGCTCAGGATGCTGGTTTCGTGGCAACCCAACTCCTTAGGCAATTCGCTAGGGCGACGCCCGGTGGCGACCAGTTTGACCATTTGCTGGCGAAAAGCGGCCGGGTACTGCGGCTTGGGGTTGTGATTTCCTGGCATGTCGGACTCTTTGTTTCAAGACGATACGGTGTCCGTGAAATGGGGTCAACTCCACTATCTGGGTCCAGTACAAGGAGGTTGACCCTGACGGCGTGCAACAAGACGAAGAGCAGGAAGTCGCTTAACCATGGGACGTCCGTTGAGGCGCTGCACACTCCACAGGCGTTACACCCCAAAAACACCCCCAACCTCACTCCGCACTCTGCTGCAGCGCCCACATCGCCGCATACCGCCCATTTGCCGTCAACAACGCATTGTGCGAGCCGCGTTCGACAATGCGCCCGGCGTCCATCACAAGGATTTCATGGGCATCGACCACGGTAGACAGGCGGTGGGCGATGACCAGGGTGGTCTTGTTTTGCGCGACGCTTTGCAGCTCGGCCTGGATGGCACGTTCGTTGGCTGAATCCAACGCGCTGGTGGCTTCGTCAAAAATCAGGATGGGCGGATTTTTGAGGAGCGTGCGGGCAATGGCCACGCGCTGTTTTTCACCGCCTGAGAGTTTGAGCCCACGCTCGCCCACCATCGCACCATAACCGGCTGGTGTGCTGCTGATGAAGCCATGGATGCGGGCCGAGCGCGCAGCGTCTTCCACCTGCGCGCGGGTAGCACCGGGGCTGCCGTAGGCGATGTTGTATTCGATCGTGTCGTTGAACAGCACGGTGTCTTGCGGCACGATGCCGATGGCGCGGCGCAGGCTGGTCTGGGTCACGTCCTTGATGTCTTGCCCGGCGATGGTGATCTTCCCTTGCTGTACATCGTAAAAGCGGAACAGCAAGCGCGACAGCGTGGACTTGCCTGCGCCTGACGGGCCGACCACGGCGACCGTCTTGCCCGCTGGAATCTCAAAACTCACGTCATGCAGGATGGTGCGGCCTGCAAGGTTTCCGGTAACAAGTCCCGCGCCGGGCCCTGCTGGCACGTCATACGCGAAGCTCACATGCTCAAACTTCACGTTGGGCGAGCCGTTGATCTGCACGTCCTGCGCGCCCGGGCTATCGGCAATCTCGCGCTCTTTTTCCATCAGGCGGAACATCTTTTCCAGGTCGGTCAGGCTCTGCTTGATCTCGCGGTACAGCACGCCGAGGAACCCCAGCGGAATGTAAAGCTGGATCATGAAGGCGTTGACCATCACCAGGTCGCCCAGCGTCATGCGGCCATCCACCACACCTTGGGTCGCGCGGTACAGCATGGCCACCAGGCCGACGGCAATGATGAGCTGTTGCCCAGCGTTGAGCAGGCTCAGCGTGGTCTGGCTTTTGACGGCGGCGCGGCGGTAGCGCTCCAGATTTTCATCGTAACGCTTCGCCTCAAAGTCTTCGTTGTTGAAGTACTTGACGGTCTCGTAATTCAGCAGCGAGTCAATCGCGCGGCTGTGTGCCGTGGAATCCATCTCGTTCATCTTCTTGCGAAACTGCGTGCGCCACTCTGTCACAGTGACAGTGAAGGTGATGTAGAACACCAGCGCGATGATGGTGATCCAGGCAAACCACACGTCAAATTTCACTGCCAGCAGCGTCAGCACCAGCGCCACCTCGATCAGCGTGGGGATAATGCTATAAAGTGAATAGCTTATGAGCGAGTGCACACCGCGCGTGCCGCGCTCGATGTCGCGCGTCATGCCGCCGGTCTGGCGCTCCAGGTGAAAGCGCAGGCTCAAAGCATGCAGGTGGCGGAACACCTCCAGCGAGATGCTGCGCGCTGCGCCTTCGGTGGCTTTGGCAAACACCAGCTCGCGCAGCTCGGTGAACAATGTGGTCGACAGCCGCAGCAGGCCATAGGCAATCAGCAGCGCGATCGGCACAATCAGCACCGCCTGCGGGTCGCCGGGCTTGAAGCTCATGGCGTCCACCAGGTCTTTGAGCAGCAGCGGCACGCCCACATTGGCCACCTTGGCACCGACCATGAAGGTCAGCGCGGCGATCACGCGCCATTTGTAGGTCCACAGGTAGGGAAACAGGCGGCGCAGCGTGGCCCAGTCGGTGCGGGGGGCGGCTACTGGCGTGGCGGCGATGGCATCGGTGGAAGCGGTACCAAGGGCTGTGGCCGACGTGGAGGGTGTAGGGTTCAGCGCCGTAAGCGGGGTCGTCGTGCTGGTTTCACCGTGATGGCGCATGGGGGACAATCTGGATTGTTGTTATCCACATGATTGTGCCCATGTCTGCCGATTCAAGCTTTTCTGCTGGTTCAAGCCCTTTGCCTGATTCAAGCGCTTCTTCAATTTCCGGCACCGCGCCCCTGAAGCCGCCCAAGCACCCCGCAGTGCAATTGCCTACCGACCAGGAGTTGGTGCTCAAGGTCATCCCCATGCCGGGCGACTGCAACGCCAACGGCGATATTTTTGGCGGCTGGGTCATGGCCCAGGTAGACATGGCGGGCTCGGTGATTCCCGCGCGCTACACCCAGGGCCGCATGGCCACGGTGGCGGTGAATGAATTCATCTTCAAACAGCCGGTGCGCGTGGGCGATATTCTGTCGTTCTTCTCCAAGCTCACACGCATCGGCCGCACGTCAATCACCGTGAAGGTAGAGGTGTATGCCGAGCGCTTTCGCTCACAAGGCAGCTACATCAAGGTGACCGAGGCGTCGCTCACTTATGTGGCGATTGATGAGGCGGGCCAGCCGCGTGAGGTGCCAAAACCCGCTGACTCTTGACTGCTATTTTTATAATAGCTAATTATGCATAAAGGACTCGGGCTGTCAGCATTTTTGACCAGTTATTCAAGTGAAATAGCCAGCGTACACGTAAATATCGCGGACTAAAACTCAATCCCACACCAGCACGGAGATACCGACAATGACTACCAGCGATCCCGGCAACATTCCTTCCAGCATCTTGCAAAAGCGCCAGGCCTTCGCAGCACTTCACCA
>JAYVNK010000056.1:0-6938 GCA_043758475.1 Comamonadaceae bacterium
ATGGCATGGTTTGAACCGGTAGGATACCCGGATAATCCCGCCATGGCCCGCCCCAAATCTGCAACTTTTGAGCTCAAGCGCGAAGAAATCCTGGACAGCGCGGCCACCTGTTTTGCCACCAAGAGCTACCCTGCCGCCAGCATGAATGACATCGCCGCCGCCAGTGGCACGTCCAAGGCGCGCCTGTACCACTACTACGGTGCCAAGGAGGCGATTCTGTTTGACCTGCTGGAGCGCTACACCCAGCGCCTGCTCAGCCTTATCGGCCAGGTAGAGGCCGCCGCGCAACGCCGCAGCCTGGACGACCGCGCCGCGCTGCACGAGCTGGTGCGCAGTTTTCTGGCGGAGTACGAGACCTCGGCCACGCGCCATGTTGCCCTGCTGAACGACACCAAATTTCTGGCCACGCAGCAGCGCGAGCTGATCCTGAACCGCCAGCGCGACGTGGTCTCTGCCGTCACCCGCTTTCTGCGCCGCGCCTACCCAGTGCGCGTGACCGCCAGCAACCAGACGGCTGTCAGCATGATGCTGTTTGGCATGATCAACTGGACCTTCACCTGGCTGCGCCCCGGCGGCCCCATGAGCTACGCGGTGTTTGCCAACGAGGTGATTGCGATGCTGGACGGCGGCTTGGCCTGCGTAGAACGGAGCAAGCCATGAGTGGTGGGAGCGTGGAGGTGAACGCTTGCGTCCATCTGGTCGTCATGGGCGTGGCAGGCTGCGGCAAATCCGCTGTGAGCGAGCGCCTGGCCAGGCTGCTGGCCTTGCCCCTGATTGAGGGCGACGATTTCCACCCCGCCGCCAATGTGCAGAAAATGCAGCAAGGCATCGCGCTGGACGACGCGGACCGCATCGGCTGGCTGCAAACGCTGGGTGAGGAACTGGCACGCCACCCGCACGGTGCGGTGCTGACCTGCTCTGCCTTGAAGGCGGGCTACCGGGATACCTTGCGCGCCAGTCTGCCGGGTTTGGGCTTTGTCTATCTGGCCATCACCCAGGCGGAGTCGCTTAAGCGTGTGTCGCAGCGGGCCGACCACTTCTACCCGCCCAGCCTGGTGGCCAGCCAGTTTGAAGCCCTGCAAGAGCCGTCAGAAGAGCGAGGCGTGCTGGCGCTGGATGGCAGCGCGCCGCTGGATGCGCTGGCCCGCCGCGCGGCAGACTGGGTGCTGGGTGGCGGGCTCAAAGCCCAGCCCGCGATATGAATTCACCCTTTGAATTCAACATAACGTAACTCATTGCGATTAGGTAAGCTCAAACGCTGAATTAAACGCATCCACTTTTGCACCCCCCGGAGAACCGCATGACCGCCCCCATCAAAGCCCCCACGAAAACATTCGCCAGCCAGGCCGATCTGGCCGACAAGAAAATCACCTTCGAGCAGTTAAGCCAACACTGCTGGGCCTACACGGCAGAAGGCGACCCCAATTCCGGCGTCATCATTGGCGACAAATTTGTACTGGTGAGCGACGCCACCGCCACGCCGGACATGGCGCAAGACCTGATAGCGCGCATCCGCACGGTGAGCAGCAAGCCCATCAAATACGTGCTGCTCACCCATTACCACGCTGTTCGTGTGCTGGGGGCCAGCGCCTACATTGCAGAAGGCGCTACTGAGGTAATAGCGAGCCAGGGAACGCTGGAGCTTATCATTGAGCGTGGGGCTCAAGATATGCAGTCTGAGATGGAACGGTTTCCGCGCCTGTTTCGCGGTGCCGAAGGCGTGCCGGGGCTCACTTGGCCCACCTTGGTGATAGGCGGCGGCAACCCGACGAAACAGGTAACCGACACGGATGGCCGCATCGGGAATGAAATCCCCGGCAAACTCACGCTTGACTTGGGCGGCGTCAAAGTGCAAATCTGGCACCCTGGCCCAGGCCACACGCGCGGCGACACCATTGCGTGGGTCGAAGAAGAAAAAGTCCTGTTCAGCGGCGACTTGGTGGAGTACGAAGCCGGCGTCTACACCGGCGACGCCCAGCTTGAAGAATGGCCCGCCACGCTGGAAGCCCTGCGCGCGCTGAAGGCCGACGCCATCGTGCCCGGCCGTGGCGAAGCCATGAAGGGCGCGGCCAACGTCAACAAGGCGCTGGACTACACAAAGCGCTGGGTCACCACCCTGTTCAACGCCGGCAAGGAAGCGGCAGCGGCCAACATGGACCTCAAGGCCGCCATGGCCCACACCCGTAAAAGCATGGACCCCATCTTCGGCCACGTCTTCATCTACGAGCACTGCCTGCCCTTTGACGTGAGCCGCGCCTACGACGAAGCCAAAGGCATCAAAAACCCGCGCATTTGGACGGCTGAGCGGGACAAAGAGATGTGGGGCGCGCTTCAGGCTTGATGGGCAGAGGCGGGGGCGCAGAGGGCGGGGTGTGCCGCAGGCGAGATGATCCGTGTTCGAAAAATCGAGCGTTAAGGGGTGTATGAGCGTTTTTTGAATTTACATTTGCCAATGGGGTGCTTTCATGAAAAAATGCTCGATAAATCACTCCAAATAGCGTTAAGCCTCGATTTAAAGAACATGAAAGTTTCACAAAGCGCCATCCTCAACGAAGAACTGACGAAGCAGACAAAGCACATTGGCAGCTGTTTTGCCCGGCTTCGGGTTGCCCGCGGCGTCAAGCAAGATGTTGCGGCGGTGCGGGCTGGCCTGTCGCGCAACACGGCGTACAGGTTGGAGTCTGGCGACCCAGGTGTCGCGGTGGGCCACTTGTTGCGCTATCTGGAGGTCATCGCGCCCGGCATGACCCTGCAAGAACTGCTGGCCCAGACTGATCCATCGGTGACGCTGTTGAGCCTGAAGGAAAGAACCCGTCGGGTGAGGGACCTGAGCAGCAAGGAAATCAGCGAACTTGATTTCTAATTCCATTTCTAAATCACCCGTGCAGGTCGTTGCACCTCCTAGCCGTGCTACAGCAATGTCTTCGTTGGTGCGCCTGCTTCACGAATGCTTTAGAAATGGAATAACCGCCCTTCCGCATCGCTCCCCTGCCATCGGGTACCTTGATGATCAAAACTGAAAAACTGGCTGTTTTCTCGCACCTCGATGGGCAGTGGGCACCGTGTGGGTTGTTATCGCTGACAGAAGACGGCTCGCAGACGGTAGGCTCCAGCTTCGCCTACGGCACCCGGTACATTGATCGTGCCAATGCACTTGAGATAGACCCCGTTGCGCTGGGCCTTCAAGACAAATCAGGCATTAAGGGCAAGGCGCTGTTTCCAGCAGCCGGTTTGCCCCTGTTTGGAGGAATCAGGGATGCTGCGCCAGATGCATGGGGGCGCCGGGTCATTGAATCCAAGCTGAAAGTTTCCCCCAACAGCTTGCCCGAATCCACCTACTTGCTCCATGTCGGCAGCGACCGCGTGGGTGCACTGGATATCCGGCAGAACCTGAAATCTGATGCCACCGTGGGCATTACAGAAATCAAGTCGTTGCAGAATCTGATTGAGGCTGCGGACCGCATTGAAGAAGGCTTGCCTGTGCCCGCAAACCTGGAAACCATATTCGTGGCTGGCACCGCGCTCGGCGGGGCTAAACCCAAGGCATCCGTGCGTGACAGTGAGGGCGTTCTCTGGCTCGCCAAATTCAATGGACGCAAGGAGCATATCAACTTGCCATGGGTGGAATACGGAACCTTGCAGTTGGCAAAGGAAATAGGTCTTGTTGTTCCTGCTGTCAAGGTTGAGAAAATCGGTGACCGCACGGCGATGCTGATCCAGAGATTCGACCGGTATTGGGATGTGCCCGATGCGCCGCCGGTTCACGCCGGGGCCGCTGCTCTGGCCTTGGCAAACCCCGCAGGCGGGCGCGTTGAAAAACGCCTTGCATTCATCAGCGGGCTCACGTTACTGGCTTGCCATGAGGCTGATTCCATGACCAAGTCGTATGGTGATCTGGCAGATGCAATCCGAAAATATTGCCACCCGGAAGTCGTGGTTGCGGACAACAAGGACCTGTACCGCCGCATGGTGTACAACATTTTTGTGACCAACAACGACGATCATCTGCGGAACCACGGTTTTGTGTGGGACCCCAAGTACTTGGGATGGCGGTTGAGCCCGCTGTACGACGTCACGCCCAACGCCAGCGTCGCGCATGACCGCTACCTGCACTTGAGCGTCGGTCCCCAGGGCAAACATGCGCACCTGGACAACGCGCTAGCCTCGCACAGCTGGTTCAGACTTTCGCTGAAAGATGCAGCGCAGGTTATCGCGCAGGTCTGGGAGAAAGTCAGGCATTGGAAAGTGGCCTTTGAAGCCAGTGGCGTGCCGGGAGATCAAATCGAAAAGATAGCAACGGCATTTCGCCACATGGATGACGTGACGTCGCCAGAAGCGCGAAAAATAATCCCCTGACAGCTGCCCGCCCGGTGCCCCGCCGGTACGTGGCCTAGCATGGCCCAGGGGATCATCTAGCGGTGCGGTTGAACGCGTCCGAAGGAGTAAACTCACGCTATGGGAAACGTTGACAACATCGTCATTGAACATCTGCGACATATGCGCGGAAAGATTGACCAAGTGTCGGAAGACGTTCGCGAGATCAAACACCGTCTTGCCAATGTAGAGTCTTCGCAAGGCTCAATCATGCAACATGTGGGTCACGTGGCATCCAGCATTGCGCAGCAGCAGCTGAGCTTTGATCGCCTCAGCGACCGGATCTAGCGGCTCGAAAAACGCCTGGAATTGGCGAGTTGAAAAAAAGGCCCCTCGGGGCCTTTTTCAATGGCGACCTCTCACGGCTTCGCCCCCACAGTCACCCACCGCCACTCCAGCCAGTTGTCCGCGCGGTGCACATCAACCTCACAGATTCCACCAGATCAATCACCAGCACTACCTTTTGGCTGCGGGGCAAGGCCAGTTGCAGAAGCGAAGAATCTGCGGGCTCTTGCGAATCGCTTGCAGGCATGGTGCCGGAATCGGGCATGGGGCGCATCCTCAATATTGATGAAGAAATGGGTGCTGGCTTGAGGAATTTAACCCATTGTGACGATTTGTAAGGATTTGGGGGGGTTAAAAGCAACATATCGACTTAATGCCCGCCGCCGCTTTCAAAGCCCATGCACTGTGCGGACGCCATTTTCGACGGCTGCAAGGTCTTCCACGCTCAAGGCACCCAGCCGTTTTGTGAGGCGTGCTTTGTCAACGGTGCGGATTTGGTGGCTCAGCGCCATTGAATTGGCCTTACCTGCGGAGGGCACAGGCACGATCAAAGGCGGCAGCGGGCGGGGAGACGACGTGAGCGGCACGATGACTACCGTACGGAGTTGCCTGTTGTAGGCGGTGAGTGTCAACACGACACAGGGGCGGGCTGTGCCTTGCTGTTTGCTGCCGATGGTCGGTTCAAGGTTGACGCGGTAGATGATGCCGCGTTTTATGTTCAGGCTGCGGCTTCAGCCAGGCTGTCCAGGGACGTGGCGTCCCACAGCAGAGCGTCGGCGCGGGCTTCTGCAAAGTCGGGGTGGGTGGCAAATTCGATTGCCACCGCCTCCATGTCTTTTTGGCGCTTGGCCAGAAGGCCTTCCATCAGGGATTGCACGGTTCGGCTGCGCTCACTGGCGGGCACCAGTTCGTTGAACCGGTTCAGAACTTCGGGTGCAATGGTGTAAGAGGCGCGAAGGGCGGGCATGGTGGTTCTCGCTAGATATTCAGTATGCAGCATTACTGTTCACTGCACGAACGAAGCTGTCAATGCAAAGCCTCGGGCTTTCACCACCGCGCAGGCAGCTTCTTCACCAGCACAATGCGCCGTTCCTGCACGCGGATATAGCCACGTTTAACGATCTTTTGACCCAGTCATGTCGTCCCCAACGCGGGGCGGTTCGCCGCCCTTGCGCCGCATCAGCTTGTCAAACGCGGCCATGTCCGCCCGTGCGCTGCGCTCGGCAAAAAAGGTTTCCGCCTGAATCATGGCCAGTTTCTCGGCCACGGCAATGCTGACGAACTGGTTAATGCTGATGCCGTCTTGCTTGCTCATGCGTTCCACACCGGCCCGGATGGAGCGGGGCAGGCGCAGTGGATAGGTGCTCAATTCGCTCATTGCAAACTCCTTAAAAACGTGCCCGGTTGCAAGATGCTCAAGTGAAAGCGATCAGCAACCTTCGCAAAATGCTTCAGGTTGAATGTCAAAAGTGCATCGGCTGATGCGTTCATCGCTGCCTCCAGCACCAGTTCGTCCGCCGGGTCACGCAGTTGTGGGCGCCACAAAAAATGCACCTCCACCGGTTTGACCATGTGCGCCAGGGCATTTAAAAAAATATCGACTTGGCGTACCGCCAGGCCCGCAGCAAGCCCGTGTTCTGGCCTGGTGCACACCGCTTCGTACTCCATGAAGAGACTGACACTGGCCGCCAGCGTGATTTGCCCTCGACGGGCACGGCGCAGCAATTCAGCCGATGCCCCTGCCGGGCTTCGCAATGCGGCAACGATGGTGTCGGTGTCCATCACAATAATCATCCGTAAATGATATCACGGGCGATGAAGAAATTATCTTTGCCAACCTATTCACCACCGCGCAGGCAGCTTCTTCACCAGCACAATTCGCCGCTCCTGCATGCGGATGTAGCCGCCATTTTCCAGTTTTGACATTATGGTTACATCGGCAGACGTCGCAGCGTCCGAAAGTAGCAAATTGACGAGGGCTTCTGCAAAACTGCAAACTGACATGCCGTCAGCGTAAGTCTATGGTTGCCAGTGCGGCACGCCCCAGGCCTTGCAGGCGGCAATGATGCCCCGGTCGCGGCTGGCAATGGGGACGCCTATCATGCGGGCCAGGTGGAAATAGGGGACGTCGTAGACTGTGAGCCCGTAGGCGGTTGCCAGATCGCCCAAGGAATTGTTAATAAATAAGTTGTTCAATATGCTGTAATCGGATATTCTCCGATGCATGGCAACTGATTTGCAAATTGGTCAACGCTGGGAGGTAATGCGCGATGCGCTTG
>JAYVNK010000057.1:0-6927 GCA_043758475.1 Comamonadaceae bacterium
CCCGCCTGGCGCGCGGCAAACAGTGTGGGCGTGAGCTCTGACTCCAGCGCCACCACGCGGGAGCGCTGCTCAAACCAGGCGGCCGTGCCGGCAATCAAGCCGCCGCCGCCCACGCTGACCAGCATGCTGTCGGGCACGCCGCCCTGCGCTTCAATCTCGTGCGCCAGCGTGCCGGCACCCGCGACTACTTCCACCTGGTCGTAAGCATGGGTCATCAGCGCACCGGTGGCCTGCATGCGCAGCAGGCAGGCCTGCAGTGCGTCGGCATAGGCGGCTCCGCCGACCACCACGGTGGCACCCAGTGCGCGCAGTTTGTCCTGCTTGGCTTGCGTCGAAACCGTGGGCACAAATACCTCACACGGCACGCCCAATGCGCGCGCCGCCAGCGCAGTGGCAATACCGGCGTTGCCGCCCGAGGCGACGATCACGCCGCTGGCCGGAATTGGGTGGGACAGCAGCCGGTTCAGCATGCCACGGGCCTTGAAGCTGCCCCCAACTTGCAGGTGCTCCAGCTTGAGCCACACCTCGCAGCAGTCCACGCCAAAAGCCGCGCCAGGCAGCTTTATCAGCGGAGTTTTCCTTAAAATATGGCTGTAGCCCCCGTCCAATATGCGTAGTGCGCTATTAATATCATATTTTTTCATTTTTTCCGTCAAACCTTCAAACCTTTGGGCAATGGGAACTTGATGGTCTCCTCAATCCCGTCCATCTTGCGCACTGACACCGCCCCGAGCGCCTTGATGCGGTCAATCACCTGCTTGACCAGAATCTCGGGGGCCGAGGCCCCGGCGGTCAGGCCCACGCGCTGGCGGCCTTCAAGCCACTCGGCCTGCAGCTCATCGGCGCTATCGACCATGTAGCTGTCCACGCCCAGCTTGCGCGCCAGCTCGGCCAGGCGGTTGCTGTTGGAGCTGGTGGGGCTGCCGACCACGATCATCAAATCCACCTGCGGCGACATGATCTTGATGGCGTCCTGGCGGTTTTGCGTGGCGTAGCAGATGTCCTGCTGCTTGGGCTCGCGCACCTGCGCAAAGCGGGCCTTGACGGCGGCAGAAATCTCGGCGGCGTCGTCCACGCTCAGCGTGGTCTGCGTCACCACGGCGAGTTTTTTGGTCTGCGCGGGCGACACATGCGCCACGTCGGCCACGTCTTCTACCAGGTGAATGCCGCTGTCGAGCTGTCCCATGGTGCCTTCCACCTCGGGATGGCCCTTGTGGCCGATCATGATGAACTCATACCCCTCTTTGTGCAGCTTGGCCACTTCCACATGCACTTTGGTGACCAGCGGACAGGTGGCATCAAAAATCCGGAAACCCCGTGCACGCGCTTCTTCCTGGATCGCCTTGCTCACGCCGTGGGCGCTGAATACGAGCGTAGCCCCCGCTGGCACATCATCAAGCGCTTCAATAAAAATAGCACCTTTGGATTTGAGGTTGTTCACCACATAGGTGTTGTGCACGATCTCATGGCGCACGTAGATCGGGCTGCCAAATTTTTGCAGCGCTTTTTCCACGATTTCGATGGCACGGTCAACGCCGGCGCAAAAGCCGCGCGGCTCGGCCAGGTAGATTTCGACCCCCACGCTCCCCCCTTCGTGTAGTTCGCTGGACATGCTCGTGCCTGAGGCACTTGCCCTTCGCGCTGTCCCGATGTGCGCAGGCACATCCGGAGCCGCAGCGCTCAGCCCCGAGGGGGCGCTGCCCTCGGGCGAGTCTCGAAGAGACGGCGCGACATGCTCGGGGCGCCCCAGCGCAGCGGCGACTTCTTGCGCCGAAGCAGCAACTTTTCCAATGGTCATCACAGCACCCCAATCACATGCACTTCAAACGTCACCGGCTGGCCCGCCAGCGGGTGATTGAAGTCGAACTGCACGGCGTCATTTCCGGCATCACCGCCTGCGGCTTTCCTGCCGACCTGCACCACCACCCCGGCGTAGCTGCCCAAGCCATCGGGCGTGGGGAACTGCACCACGTCGCCCACCCGGTAAGTCTCGAGCGGATCGCCCAGATCCTTGAGAAGTTTGCGCGCCACCCACTGCACCATGTCGGCATTGCGCTCGCCAAATGCCTCGCCGGGCGGCAGCTCAAAGCTTGCGCGCGTGCCCTCCTGCAGCCCCAGCAGGCGCTGCTCGACCGCTGGCGACAGCTCGCCTGTGCCGAGTGACAGCGTGGCGGGCTTGCCCGTAAAGGTGTTGATGACGTCCCCCGCCGGACCGCCAAGGCGGTAGTGCAAGGTGAGGAATGAGCCCGATTCAACGCAGGCCAAAGTAGGTGTCATAAAACTCTCGATAATCTGGCCTCCATTGTAGAAACCCTGCCTTAACACCGCCTTAACACCGCCATAGCTCCCCGATAGCCTCGTTGCAGGGCGCTCGCCCCAAGCCCACTCGCCCCTTACCATGCCCCTCAAAGACCTCCCGCCCGACGCCCGCCCGCGCGAAAAGCTGCTGGCGCGCGGCCCCGGCGCTCTCAGCGATGCCGAGTTGCTGGCACTGCTGCTGCGCACCGGTATCCAGGGCAAGGGCGTGCTGCAAATGGCCGACGAGCTGCTGCACCTCAAGGTCAACGCGGCGGGCGATGCCGGTTTTGACGGTATAGCAGGGCTGCTGCACGCCACGGCTGATGACCTGAAACGCGTCAAAGGCCTTGGCCCCGCCAAGCGCGCCGAGCTCGTCGCCGTGCTGGAGCTGGCGCGCCGCGCGATGGCGCAGCAACTCAAAGAGCGCACGGTGTTTGCCACGCCGCATGCCGTCAAGGACTACCTGCAACTGCATCTGTCAGCCAAGCCCCATGAGGTGTTTGCGGTGCTGTTTCTGGACATCCAGAACCGCATGCTGGCGTTGGAGGAGCTGTTTCGCGGCACGCTGACGCAGACCAGCGTGTACCCGCGCGAGGTGGTGCTGCGCGCGCTGCACCACCAGGCGGTGGCCGTGGTGCTGGCGCACAACCACCCCAGCGGCACGGCGCAGCCGTCCCGTGCGGACGAGGCCCTGACGCAAACCCTCAAGGCGGCCCTGGCGCTGATCGACGTGCGGGTGCTGGACCACGTGATTGTGGGCACGGGTGAAGCGCTGTCGATGGCCGAGCGGGGGTTGCTGTGAACCCGCCGCCCAGGATGAAAGCCGCCGTGCTTGCCGAGCCTATTGCAGCGTCGAAGCCTGCCCTGCTCAAGTCGCTCAAAGTCACCGCAATGGCCGACCTGAAACACGTCAAGCGCGAGATTGATGCCAAGGCCAGGGCACTGGCGCTGGCCGGTGCCGAGCAGGCCCACATTGCGGCCCGCGTCACTGCCCGTCTCAATGCAGAGAAAAACCTCTTCATCAATGCTGCTGGAGACGTGCAGCCCCTATTGCATATACCTAAAGCGCTATTAAAAAAGAAACCGCCGCTGCCCGAACCCAAACAGCAGCAGCTCGACAACCAGGCCGTGCTGCGCGAAGCCATCAGCGATGAATTTGACGTGAGCACCTTGCTCAACGCCGACGACCATTTGAGCTTTCGCCGCCCCGGCATCGGCACCGATGTGACGCACAAGCTGCGCCGTGGGGACTGGAGCATCCAGCGCCAGTTGGACCTGCACGGCCTGCGCAGCGACGAGGCGCGTGAGCGGCTGGGCCACTTCATCCGCGAATCGCACCGCCACGGCATCCGCTGCGTGCGCGTGGTGCACGGCAAGGGCCTGGGCTCCCCTGGCAAATCGCCGGTGCTCAAAAGCAAAGTGCACAGCTGGCTGGTGCAAAAGAAGGAAGTGCTGGCCTTTGTGCAGGCCAAACCGGCCGAAGGCGGCGCGGGCGCGCTGGTGGTGCTGTTGCAGCCGTCCGCCAGATGAAACTGATGGCCTTCAACGGCTGGCAGTCAAAGCTATCGAAACATTCGCGCAATTCCCTGCCCAATCAATTTCACGTGCTAATCACGTTATGGGTTATGAAATCTCTACCCACGGCCCAGCAATTGCAACCTTTGTCAAGCAATTCGCTGGGTATTCAGGCAGAGTGATTGCAAACCGGAAAGGTCCGGCCACCGCAAACACGTTAAGCGTCAAACTGGTTATAAAAACAGTATAATTTCGCATGACAAGTCCACCACAATCCGAACTCGACTCGCACGATGACTTGCCTGTCAGTGAAGTGGGCAAATGGGCTGAGCGCAAGCACGAAATCATTTCGCATTACATCAAGATTTCGAGCACTACCCGAAAGAAATTCGATAACACCGTGTTCGTTGATCTGTATTGCGGACCCGGCCGGGCCAGAGTCAAAGACAGCTCCAAGCTCATCGACGGCAGCGCAGTTGTGGCCTGGAAGGCTAGCAACGCGCCGGGTTTTGACTCTGCCCCATTCAGGCGAATATTGATCGCGGATAAACATAAAGCTTACGTGGACGCTTGCGAATCCCGCTTGCTGGGCGCGCCAGTCACAAGCTTTGTGGGTGAAGCCGCAGAGTGCGCAGTTGAAATGCTGTCCACCATGAATGAAAAAACGTTTGCCTTGGTGCTAATTGACCCCTTTAATTTGGAAGGACTCAACTTTGACCTTTTTGAGCGATTTTCACATCTCAGGTATGTCGACTTCATTGTGCATTTCAGCACGATGGAGATACAGCGCAACATTGACCGGTATTTTGACTCGGCAGACTCCCCCTTAGACAAAGTCGCGCCAGGCTGGAGAGGAGCAGTTTCGTCAACAATGACCAGTGAAGACAAGCTCCGAGGCGTATTCGCACATTGGAATCGGGTCATTGGCGACAAAGGGTTTAATGCCACGTCTGACCCGCAGGCTATCATCAACAGCAAGAATCGCTGGATCTACTGGCTCGCATTCGCATCCCGTCATCCCCTTGCCGCAAATTTTTGGTCAAAAATCAAATCTATCGGTCCCCAGGGCGAACTGTTTTAATTGAGACGCAACTTCAACAAATGGCAGGCCGCTCAAGTATCGAATGGACCGAAATGACTTGGAACCCGGTGACGGGTTGCATAAAAATTTCCCAAGGCTGCAAAAATTGCTACGCGGCGCGCATGGCTAACCGCCTGCAAGCTATGGGAAGCACACGGTATGTCGGCGGTTTTGCACCAACTTTGCACGACGACCTGATAGACCAACCTTTGCGCTGGAAAAAGCCCCGAATTGTTTTTGTCAATTCGATGAGTGATCTCTTTCAGGATGCTGTTCCTGAAAACTTCATTTATCGAGTTTTCGACACCATGGTAAGGGCACCACAACACACTTTTCAAATTTTGACGAAGCGATCAGAGCGACTTGCCGAAATGGCATCGCGCTTGCCGTGGCCTGAAAATGTTTGGATGGGGGTCAGCGTCGAGGATAAGCGCGTAGTACATCGGATTGAAGACCTGCGCAGCGTACCTGCCCGGATACGGTTTTTGTCTTGCGAACCGCTAATTGGTCCGCTATCAAATATGAACTTGAAAGGCATCCATTGGGCTATTGTGGGCGGGGAGTCAGGCCCGAAAGCGCGGGTCATGAAGGAACAATGGGTCCAAG
Organism: Comamonadaceae bacterium; assembly: GCA_043758475.1. Taxonomy (GTDB): domain Bacteria; phylum Pseudomonadota; class Gammaproteobacteria; order Burkholderiales; family Burkholderiaceae_C; genus JANYCG01. The sequence continues at coordinate 5,501 of JAYVNK010000057.1, forward strand.
ACATACGCCAGCAGTGTTCGAGTCAGGGAGTTTCGTTCTTCTTCAAGCAGTGGGGCGGTGTCAGAAAAGAGCGCTTTGGAAGGGAGCTCGATGGGCAAACCTTCGATGAAATGCCTCGGCGAGTCATACCCGTTGTTCTGGCAGCGTAGATTCGCAAGTGAATGACGGGTGTGCTGTGCGAAGGTTTCTGGTTGTGGTACGCATCTAAATTGCAATGCCAACCAATGAATTTGCAGCAGCAGCCACGGCATCCGCTGCGTGCGCGTGGTGCACGGCAAGGGCCTGGGCTCCCCCGGCAAATCGCCCGTGCTCAAAAGCAAGGTGCACAGCTGGCTGGTGCAAAAGAAGGAAGTGCTGGCCTTTGTGCAGGCCAAGCCCGCCGAGGGCGGCGCGGGGGCGCTGGTGGTGCTGTTACAGCCGTCCAAACTGCCCAGTGCCAGCGCGGCGGGGTGATTGCCACTTTCCAGCGTTGCGGTAGATCCATGAGCCTGCACAAAAAAAATATCCGGCGTGTCGACACCGATGCCAACCGCACGCATGCTTGGCTGGTGGTCGTGCAGCGCAAAAACCGCCTGATGACCCGCATGTTCTCGGACGGCGTACACGGCGGCAAAGGCAAGGCACTGGTTGCCGCCAAGGCCTGGCACGCGCAACAGACCCCTCCCCTGGCCGAGTTTGAGCAGCAGATGTGGGTGCGCACCATCAAGCGGCGCAACAACCGCTCTGGCATCGTTGGCGTTTCCCGAATAGTGCGCCGTGACAGCGGCGTTGCCTGCTGGTTGGCATCGTGGACGGACCCCACCGGTCGCAACCGCACCCGTAAATTCTCAACCCGGCTGTGGGGCGAGCGCGCGGCCAAACAGATGGCGATTGACGAGCGCCAGCGCCAGTTGCTCAAGATGGTGACGCTGCGCTCAGGCGTGGGGGCCGAACACGGACTCGAACCCGAACCCAACCCATAGCGGCGGGCGCCGGCGTAGACACGTATCAAGGCGCGATGACGTTGAGGTCTTCGAAATAGTGGCGGAAAAACCCCGCGTCGGTGGTGAGCAGCGCATCAGCTTGTTTGATGGCGTGGGCACCGATCAGAAAATCGGGCGCCGTGCGCTCACGCGGTCCTCTGTTTCGGGCGTAGCCGCGCATGATGCGTGCCGCCTCCAGCGCGCTGTCCATTGACATCGGGTCGTAGTCGATCTGGCAGGCTTGCAGAAATTCCAGCAAGATTCGGTCGTCGGCAAAATACCGCCCAAGTTCTGCCACCACCACGGCACACACGCACAGGCCACCGTGTGCCAGTGCCGCCTCCAGCGCAGCTTGCGCCGCAAAAGCACCTGGCGCGCCTTTGACAAGGTCAAACAGAACACTGGAATCGACTGCTGTCTTCATCGGCGCTTAGGCTTGACCAGTGGAGCGTTGCGCTTTTTGCC
>JAYVNK010000058.1:0-6911 GCA_043758475.1 Comamonadaceae bacterium
TGGGGGTGAAAGCACGCTTTCATGTTCCGATACTTGGGTGTCTGGGTACTAGGCCATGAAGTGGCGGGCGTGATTGATGCTGTGGGCACTGGCGTGAGCGGTTTTGCCAGCGGCGAGCGCATCGCCATCAGCCCAAGCCGCCCCTGCACGCTGTGCACCTATTGCCAGCAGGGCCTGCAAAACCACTGCCTGGACATGCGCTACTACGGCAGCGCCATGCGCACCCCGCACGTGCAAGGCGCTTTTCGCCAGGAGATTGTGGTGGAGAGCACCCAAGCGCACCGGCTTGCTGCGGGCGTAAGCGATGCCGAAGGGGCGATGGCCGAGCCGCTGTCGGTGGCGCTGCATGGCGTGCGCGGGGGGCCGGGCCGCTGCTAGGCAAACGCGTGCTGGTGACCGGCTGCGGGCCGATTGGCGCGCTGGCGCCACCCACATCGTAGCTACCGATGTCAGCGCCTTCACTTTGGGCAAGGCGCTCAAGGTGGGGGCCGACGAGGCCATCAACGTCATGGAGAACCCGCAAGGCCTGGCAGGCTTCACGGCGGACAAGGGCTCGTTTGACGTGCTGTTTGAGGCCAGTGGCAACGCAGGCGCATTGCGCGGTGCGTTTGATGCGCTGCGGCCGCGTGGGATCGTTGTGCAGGTGGGCTTGGGCGGCGAGATGACGCTGCCCATCAACACCATCGTAGCCAAAGAATTCGACTTGCGCGGCACCGTCCGCTTTCATGAGGAATTTGCCGTTGCCTCGGAGCTGCTGAACAAGGGGCTGGTGAACGTGAAGCCACTGATATCGGCCACGCTGTCGTACCGCGATTCGGCCCGTGCCTTTACCCTGGCGGCAGACCGGTCACAGGCAATGAAGGTGCTGCTGAATTTTGATTGACTTCAAAACACCATTCACGCCATTTCGCCCGAAAATTGGGCTTTTTGGGGGTCAAATGTGCCTCTAGCCCTCGTTCACACTACATAAGTAGCTATATAAAATATAGCAATCTCAATTTCTGTGTTCAGAGCATCTGCGCCAGGCTGGCTTCCAAATGTTCTGACGGCAGCCGCTTGAAGCCCGAGCGCGCGAAGCGCTGCAAGCGGCCCACCACGAACGCCGTCAGCACTGACGCGCTGACCTGCGCATCCACGCTCGGTGTGGCCGAGCCGTTGTCGTGCCCGGCACCCCGCAGGTTTTGCCGGAAGATGGATTCGATCTTGTCAAAAAACTGGTTCATGCGTTGCTGCAGTCGCTCGTTCTCAAACACCAGCGCGTCGCCCACCATCACGCGCGTCATGCCCGGGTTTTTCTCTGCGAACTGGATCAGCATGGCTGCGACCTTGCCGGCATGGCGCACGCCCGCGCCGTTGTCAAAACCCGTGGCGATGGCTGAATTTGGCGCGGTCGCCATTCCAGCCAAATCGGCGGTAGGCGCGCCCGCCAGAACCGAAGCGCCCTCGCGGTCAGCAATCTGGTTAACCAGGGAGAACACCGTCTGCTCGATGAACTCAATCAAGCCTTCAAACATCTGCGCCTTGCTGGCAAAGTGGCGGTACAGCGCTGCTTCACTCACATCAAGCCGTGCCGCCAGCGCAGCAGTGGTGATGCGCTCGGCCCCCGGCTGCTCCAGCATGGACGCCAGCGCCTGCAAAATCTGGACACGGCGCTCACCGGGCTTGGGGCGCTTGCGGATGATTACGGCGGTGTCGCCTTGAGCTGGCTCAGTTTGAAGAATTGTTTCAGCATCAGGCATGGGGCAAATCAGAGTTTGAAATTTGATTCTCGCATAGCGACACCAAGGGTTTTCATCAACGATCCACGCTGAATCAGTGGGAACGAATCATCGTCCCATAGGCCTGCTCGGTCAGAATCTCCAGCAGCATCGCGTGCGGTACGCGGCCATCGATGATGTGCACGGCGTTGACGCCGCTCTTGGCCGCGTCCAGCGCCGACGCAATCTTGGGCAGCATGCCGCCGCTGATCGTGCCATCGGCAAACATCTCGTCAATCTCGCGCGCGGTCAAGTCGGTCAGCAGCTTGCCGGCCTTGTCGAGCACGCCGGGGGTGTTGGTCAGCAGTACCAGTTTCTCCGCCTTGAGCACGGTGGCCAGCTTGCCAGCCACCACGTCGGCGTTGATGTTGTAGCTCTCGTTGTTTTCGCCAAAACCAATCGGGCTGATGACGGGAATGAAGGCATCGTCCTGCAGGGCTTTGACCACGCTGGGGTCGATGGAGACGATGTCGCCCACCTGGCCCACGTCGTGCTCCTTGTTGGGATCATGGCTGTCAACGAGCTTGAGTTTTTGCGCGCGGATCAGGCCGCCATCGCGCCCGGTCAGACCCACGGCCTTGCCACCGGCCTGGTTGATCAGGCCCACGATGTCCTGCTGCACTTGGCCAGCCAGCACCCATTCCACCACTTCCATGGTCTCTTCATCGGTCACTCGCATGCCCTGGATGAACTCGCCTTTTTTGCCCAGGCGGTTCAGCGCGGCCTCGATCTGCGGGCCACCGCCATGCACCACCACCGGGTTCATGCCGACCAGCTTGAGCAGCACCACGTCTTCGGCAAAGTCGGCTTGCAGGGCCGGGTCGGTCATGGCGTTGCCACCGTATTTGATGACCATGGTCTTGCCATGAAACTTGCGGATGTAGGGCAGGGCCTGGGCCAGGATTTCGGCTTTGTCGCGGGGGGCAATGTTGAGGGAGTCGGTCATGGTGCGGTGGGGGTGCAGTGGTGGTGCGGTGGGGGTGGAATGAGCGTCAAGGAAAATCAACAGGCAAATTGTGCCGCAACTGTGCGCTGCGCCAAAACAGGCGGTGATTTCAGACGCGATTTCAGACGGCCTGTGCGCTGGGCCGGTAGCCTTGCACATGGCGTTGGAGCAGCGCGTTGATCGCTGATGGATCGTCGTCCTGCACAGCAGAGTCCAGCAGGGTCAGCTCCGGGCTTAGCGCAGCCCACGGTACAAAGGGCTCGCGCGCTTTCATGATTCGGGGGTGGGCCGTGGGCTGGGGGTTGTCGCCAATCAGCAATTCCTCATACAGCTTCTCGCCAGGCCGCAAACCCGTGATGGCGATTTCAATGTCGCCAGCCGGGTTGGTAGCATCCCGCACCGACAGCCCGGACAGGCGCACCATGCGTTGCGCAAGATCGAGGATTTTGACAGGGCTGCCCATGTCCAGCACAAACACATCGCCGCCGTGGGCCATGGCGCCGGCCTGCAACACCAATTGCGCCGCTTCGGGAATGGTCATGAAATAGCGCGTGACATCGGCATGCGTGACGGTGAGCGGGCCACCCTCGGCGAGCTGCCTGCGAAACAGGGGCACCACGCTGCCACTGGAGCCCAGCACATTTCCAAAGCGCACCATGGTGAAACAGGTTGTATGGGTCGCCGGCCTGGGTACGGGCGATGCCGGAATGGCGGACCTCTGCGATCCAGCGGGCGTATCGGTAAAGCGCGGGGAGCCTTCAGCCGCCAGCGCCTGCAGCACCAGCTCGGCCATGCGCTTGGTCGCTCCCATCACATTGGTGGGCCGCACGGCCTTGTCGGTCGAGACCAGCACAAACCGGGCGACCGAGTTTTCAATGGCCGCACGCGCCATCTTGAGCGTGCCAAACACGTTATTGGCCACACCTTCACAGGCATTGTCTTCAACCAGCGGTACATGCTTGTAGGCGGCTGCGTGGTAGATGGTGGCCGGCCGATACGCGCGGCACACCGCATGCATGCGAGGGTAGTTGGCCACGCTGCCGAGCAGGGGAACCAGAGCCACTTCAACCTGCTGGGCAACACAGATCGCCTGCAACTCCTGGTGGATGCTGTAAAGGCCGAACTCGTTGTGGTCCAGCAGCAGCAATTGCCGGGGCCGCTGCAGCAAAATCTGACGGCTGAGCTCGGCGCCGATGCTGCCGCCTGCGCCAGTCACCAGGACGACTTGGCCGGTTAAATGTGTCGCGAGCAATTCAGTATCTGGCGGCACCGGGTCGCGGCCTAAAAGGTCTTCAACATCCAGCTCGCGGAAGTCCCGGACGGTGACGCGGCCGGTGGCCAGGTCAGCCCAGCCGGGCAACGTGCGGATGTGCACAGGCAGCGATTGCAGGCCCTTGATGATGTCGTTGCGGCGCGAGCGGGAAACGCTGGGCAGGGCTAGCAGAATGTCTGACACCGCGCGGCGCGCCACCAATTCGGGCACGGTGGCTGGGGCAAACACGGGCACACCATTGACGCTGCGGCCTACTTTGCCCGGATCGTCATCAATGAATCCGAGCAGCACAAACTGGTCCGCAAACCCCATGGCCGACGCAGTTTGTACGCCGGCGGTGCCGGCACCGTAAATCAGCATGCGACCGCCCTCTTTTTGGCGCGCGCTTCCCACGCCGGCCAGCCAAAATCTGGCAAAAGCCCGGCTGGCACCTACCAGCAAAAAAAATACCAACGGCTGCAACACGCCCAGGGTACGAGGCACGCCTTGCCATTTTTGGGAAAGGAGTATGGCAAGCAACACGCCCGCATAAATCGCCACCGCCTTCGCCGTGGTGACCAGCGCAGCCTGCCCGGTGTAGCGGAAGATGGCGCGGTAAAGCCCCAGGCGAATGAATATGGGGATCGCCAACACCGGTGCCAGTGCATAGACCCACCATTGGGCACCGCTAGGCCAATTCAGCGTGTCAAGCCGCAGTGTGAAAGCAATCCAGGTGGCGATCAGCGCCAATACAATATCCAGCGCAACCACAACCAGCCGCTTGGCTGCACGCGGCCACCCCAAAACCCAGCTCTGCATTGACCTCCCCAGGTGTGTTTTAGTTTTGTTTTGCGATGGTCAACTCTTGATGGCGAACTCGTCTCTGGTTTGCCCTTGTGCCACCAGCGCGGAGAGCCAGCGCGGCATCAATCCCCGACCAGTCCAGGTTTCACCGTTGGGGCCACGGTACTTAGCGGCAACCACAGTGCCCGCCTTTTTACTTTTCGTCTTTGCAGTTGACGTTTTGAGTGATGTTGCGCCCGGTTTGGCTTTACGACCCCGGGATTTGCCAGCCTTGCCGGGCTGCAGATCCTTCAATGTGATGCCAAAGGCACTCATTCTGGCCAGAATATCCTGCACGGTCTTATCAAATTCCCGTGTCTTGATTTCATTGGCCTGTTTCTGTAGCTTCTCAATTTGACTTTGAATCTCAATTAAATTACTCATGCCTGATACCTTCGTGTTGAAATTGAAAAATCCCTAAGCGCCAAATCCCGCCGATTTTTTTCTAATGCTGCACATTATCTCTTTTTAAAACCTTGATGCCCGTGAGCCAGATGATTTTCAGGTCAAGCCAAAAAGATCGGGCCAGAAGATACTCCAGATCCAGCTTCACCTTCTGCGGGATCGGCAATTCGTCGCGGCCGTTGATCTGTGCCCAGCCGGTCAGGCCGGGCACAAGCTGGTTCACCCTGGCCTGATTTCGCAGGTCAATCAGGTCATATTGGTTGAACAAGGCCGGGCGAGGGCCAACAAAGCTCATGTCACCTTTCAATATGCTCCAGAGTTGCGGTAACTCGTCCAGGCTGGTTTTGCGCAGAAAACTGCCAATGGGTGTGAGGTAAGCCTCCGGGTTGGGCAGCAAATGCGTGGCTACCGCCGGGGTATTGACGCGCATGCTTCGAAACTTGGGCATTTTGAAAATTACGTTGTTTTGCCCGACCCGGTCCGACCAGTAAAGCGCCGGGCCTCTGGAGGTAAGGCGCACGGCCAAAGCTGCGAGCAATATTGGCACCAGCAAAATCAAACTCACCAGCGTAGCCAGCACCAAGTCGAAAAGCCGTTTCACAGAGTTTGCAGCCCGCCGACTGCGCGTCGGAGAGCTTCATCCACAGGCACCGGCGGTTGCCAGCCCAAAACGTTTCGCGCTTTGGAAATATCCACCTGCAAATTACCGCACAAACGCTGGACTTCGCCTTCCATGCCCAGCAGCGTTGCGCCCGCCCGCAGCGCCCACACGGGCACCGGCATGAGCCGTGCTGGCACATTGGCCGCGCGCGCCAGCCCACGAACCAGCTCGGTGGTGGAAAGATCATTGCCGTCACTCACCAAGAAGGTCTGGTTGGCGGCCTTGGGGTGCGCCATGCAGGTCGCAATAAAGTCCACCAAATTGTCAAGCGCCACGAGGCTGCGGCGGTTTTGCACGGACCCCAATGCCAAAGGCCAGCCCCCTTGCACCGCCCGCATAAGCGCCGCGAAGTTAGCCTTTACCCCCGGCCCGTAGACCAAAGGCGGGCGAATGATGACAATTTCCAAACCCGTATTCTGGGCAATCCGGCGCAAAGCCTGTTCCGCTTGCCATTTCGAAACCCCGTATGGATCTTGTGGAGCGGCTTGCCCATCCTCGGTAAATTTCGCCCCCTGCAGAGTCACCTCGCCATTGACCTTGATCGAACTCACATACACCAGCCGCTTCACGCCAGCACGGGCGGCCTGGTTCGCTAAATTTTCGGTGCCGTGGACATTCACTTTGAGATACTCGGGCAAAGGGTCCAACGCCGTGCTGTGCATAACGTGTACCCGTGCCGCGAGATGAATAACCACATCGATCCCGCACAACGCCTGCGCCCAATTGGTATGGCCTTCGATTTCGCCCACCGAAACTGATTCCACGCCGTGCCAGAAAGGGCAAGGTGACCGAACAGCACCGCGTACTTGCCAGCCAGCCCGTTGGGCATCGCCGCACAGGCGAAGGCCAACAAAGCCGTTGGCTCCAGTGATAAGGGCGCGCATGGACATATTTTGACTCACTACTGTCCGGTCAATGCGTCCGCGAAATCGCAAAGTGCCAATACTGGCGCGCCTTTGCAGGCGACTCCCGATCCATGGTCTTGCCATGCACCGAACACTTTCGCGTCATGGCCTACGCGCAACTCACCTGGCGCGAATCGTTGCG
>JAYVNK010000059.1:0-19898 GCA_043758475.1 Comamonadaceae bacterium
GTCGAGTTTTCATTTTCGCAACTCCTTTACATACGCTTCGGCAATTTTCAGCCTGGCGTTGATGATGTCCATGTCTTCCTTTGGCGTGGCGATGCCGCGTTTGCTTTTCTTTTGGAAGCAGTGAAGGACAAACACTGCCTCGGCAAACTTAACGGTGTACACGGCACGGTAGGTGCCACCAACATCGTCTTCCACCACCTCAAGCACTCCTGCACCGCCAAAGCCTTTGAGTACTTTGGCCGCGTCGTGCTTGTCACCCGCCTGCGCTAGCGACAAAGCGAAGCCAAAAATCCGCCGAACGTCCGCAGGCAAGGCCATCAGGTCTTTGTGGCTGCTGCCTATCCATTCAAGCGGTTTTTCGAATGTCGGCATAGATGAAATATACATGAACTGGTATATATTGTCAATTTGCAAGGTCAGCTTCAAAGGTCGAGCCAAGCGGCGTCTTTCACGTCTTTCCGTGCCTGGTCAAGGAGCTGATACACGGTGGGAAGCAGTGATTCAGGCACTCTGACAACATGGGTCTGTTCGCGGTAGGGGCTGCGACAAAAAGCTTTGACCGCTTTGATCTTGGTCTGTTTCGGATGTTGAGAGTTATTTTTGGCAGTGGTCATGACTGTTACAAGCGTGGTTACGATGCCGTCAAATTAGCGGGAACCGCACATTTATGGGTCGGTGTTGCATCGGTTGCGCAAATTGCGCCGATTGCGGGTGTGTTGCGCAACGTCAACTTTAAGCACCGATACTTTCAAACAATATTGGGCATGCTTGTTAGCCAGAAAGCGACTCGGCTGTTCAAACCGTTTCCGGCTCAGTGAATGCACGGCAGGCGCGTAGTACAGCCGCACTGAATCTCGGGCTCGGGTGACAGCTACGTAAAGCAAGCGCCGTTCTTCAGCCAGCATCTGTTCGTCCCGCGCCAAATACAGCGGCAATTGACCGTCAGCCATGCCCACCACAAAGACGTGATCCCATTCACGGCCTTTGGCAGCGTGGATAGTTGATGTTGTGACAGACGCCGAATTCATCGCACGAATGTCGTTCTCAATCACAACCGGCCAGCGGGCTACATTTTGTCGAACCATTTGATGGCGCGCATCCTGGACCAACTGGCGGACCGTGCTGTGAGCGCCAAGGCGCAACCGCGTCTGGCAACCCTCAAGACCGCGCGCAAGATTTCAATTGAAGAACTCTGAGCGCGCGGGCAATAAGCTTGCGCCCTATGCGCTTGCAATCCGCCCGGATGCAGAGCGCGAATGGAGCAAGCTGGATGAAGCCGTCAAGCGTCGCTTCAAGCAAAAGCTGCAAACAGAAAGGCTGATCCAGCCACGCGTGGCGAAGGACGCGCTGCATGGCGTGCCTGACACTTGCAAGATCAAAATCACCACGCCGCAATACCGGCGGGCGTACCACGTTGATGACAAAGCGAGGTTGGTGACCATTTTGGCGGTGAGCACGCGGGATGGTGTGTATTCGCTGCTTGCAGGGCGTTCTGGCTGAGCTTGCAACATGCCACGAAATGTGAGCGCTGAGACGCCCAACGATGGGCGTGCCGTCAAACATTTCCGCCCGCCAAATGTCCCAGCGTGAACGCTTCCTCAAACACTGAGTAGCCGGCCCAGTCGCTGTGGGCAAATGCCAGCGGGCTGACTGAAAAAGCAGATGGTTCCTTTTTTAATAGCTGGTTATGCATACTGGACAGGGGCCAGAGGTCGATTTGACCTCTTTTTTGCGGAACCGGCACCGCCATGGCGTGACCATAGCGGGTGATGTCGATGCGGGTGGCTTTGGCGCGAATGTCCGGGTGGGCCTGGCTTAGCTCGGCCAGGATGGTGTCGCGCCATGTGGCCCACGGCGTGTCCATCAGCAGCTTGCGGCCTTGGGGCACATCGCCGAGCGCGCGGTAGTGGGTGAGCACGGTGGCGCCGGGCACGGGCAGCAGGCTTTGGTGTGTGGCGTCTACGTAGCCCAGGCCGCCGCCAGTGGAAGTGCCGGGTTCACCCAGCCCGCCATAGATCACGTTGTCCCAGCTGGGTGCCGGGCCAGGCCGGTCCTGCAACGGGGCCTTGATGTGGATATTGGCAACCAGCCAGGGCGCGTAGCGAGTGCTGGCTGCCGCTTGACGTAAAAAATCGGGCGGATTCTCGACCACACGTGCGGCCACAAAAATCGGCAGCGCCACGATGCAGCGCGCGGCCACCCAGCGGTGCATGGTTTGCGTGGTGGGGTTAAAGGCGTCTACCTCCACGCCGTGCTTGACTGCCGCAATGCGCACCACCACCCAGCCGCTGTGCAGGCGCTCTTTCAAGGGCGCGGCCAGGCGGCGCGTGAGCCAGGCGTTGCCCTCGGGCCAGGTGAGGATGCCGTCGTGCTCGGGGGCGGCAGACTCGGCACTGTCGTTGACGGTACGGCTGGCATCAGGGCCATCACCCTGGTTGCCTACGGGCGCAGAGAAGCCGTGTCGGCTGGCAAAGTAGTGCAGGCCGGCCCAGGCAGACACAGTGTCGATTCCTGCGCCATAGTCGTCTCGGCAGCAGTAGTCCAGGTACCAGCGCAGGTGCGGGTCGGTCAACCCATGCTGATCCAGAAATGTTACAAATGTGATAGCTGTCCATGCACTGTGGACGGGGGCTATAGCCATTTTTGACAGGGGAATCGTCCATTTTGCAGTGGTGCGGGCCTGCTCCACCAGCGCGGCAAACTTCTGGTACTGCGCCAGCGTGTCGCGGCCCACGCCTTGCACGGGCAGCAACCCCGGCTGCCAGGCGCCGTTGAAGAAAAGCCGCTCTTGCGGGCTGTGGCACAGGTGGCGCTCGTCGTAGGTCCAGCGGCCCGCGACGCGCTGGCGGACGCCAAACTCTTCCAGCAGGTCCTGCACTTCGCTGGCATCGTCACCCGGCACCGGCAGGTAGTGCGCGCCCAGCGGGCAGGCGATGCCGTTGACCGCGCCACCCCGGCTGTTGCCACCGGCCTCGTCTTCCAGCTCCAGCAGGGCGAAGTCGTCCATGCCCTTCTGGCGCAGCGCGCGGGCGGCGGCAAGGCCAGCAACGCCACCGCCTGCAATCACGACCCGCGTTTTGTGGGTGATGGCCGGGGCGGGCCAGGCCTTGTCGCCGCGCAGCAGGTGGCCGCGTTCATGCTGGATGCCGGTGAAGCCGCCTGTGATGTCGTTTGATTTTTCGCAGCCTGTCAACGGCAAAGCAGCGCTTGCGATAAAGTGGCGGCGCTTCATTGACAGGCCCCAGACGCGTAGCGAGCTAAATCAGTGCGCAACGACTTTGCCCCACTCGGCTTCATACGTCGTTACCAGATTCTGGTTGGACAGCCGGTTCACCTGTGCAGGCACGCGCCCCATGTCCACCGAGAAGTCAAACAGCAGGGGCAGCGTCTTCAGGTTCAAAAACCGCAAACCTTCGGGCAACGCCGTGGGCAAGCGGTACGGCCTGCGGCTGGCGATCACATAACCCCATTCGCCAAAGCTGGGCACGTTGGCGTGGTAGGGGGTGGCGGTCAGGCCGGTCGATTCGATGGTCTGCACAACGGTCCAGAAACTCTGGCGGGCCACCAGCGGCGAGGTGGTCTGGATCACCGCGTAGCCGCTGGCTGACAGGCGCTGGTCCAGCAGCGCATAAAACGAATTGGTGTACAGCTTGCCGATGCTGAAGTTGGTGGGGTCGGGGAAATCCACCACGATCACGTCGAAGGTCTCGGTGGTGTTTTGCAGCCACTGAAAGGCATCGGTGTTGATGACCTTGACCTTGGGCGACTTGAGCGACTCACCGTTGAGTTTTGACAGCGTGGGCTGCTGCGAAAACAGCTTTGTCATGGCCGGGTCCAGCTCTATCAGGGTGATGGATTCGACACCGGTATATTTGAGAATTTCGCGCACCGCCATGCCGTCGCCACCGCCCAGCACGGCAACTTTTTTCGGAGCGCCGCCCGAGGTGAAAGCCGCCATTACCGGGTGCACCAGCGCCTCGTGGTAGCGGTATTCATCGCGCTCGGCAAACTGCAAATTGCCATTGAGAAACAGCCGGTGCCCGCCGCGCCCCTGCGTGACCACAATGCGCTGGTAGGGCGACTGCGCGGTGAACACGATGCGGTCCTGGTAGAACTTGTCTTCGGCCACGGTGGTGATGTGGTCTGCGCCTGCAAAGGCTGCGGCCAGCAGCGCCAGCGTCGCGCCACAGGCCAGCACATGCGCCTTGTACTGGCGCAGCTCATCGCGGAACAGCCACAGCGCCCACACGGCCACGGCCGCATTCAACAGCCCAAACAGCAGGCCGGTGCGGATCAACCCCAGTTGGGGCACCAGCAGCAGCGGAAAAGCGACCGACACGGCCAGCGCGCCCAGGTAGTCGAACGTCAGTACCTGCGAGACCAGGTCTTTGAGCGCGACGTTGCGCTTCAGGATGCGCATGACCAGCGGAATCTCCAGCCCCACAAGCAGGCCGACAGCAAACACCAGCGCATACAGCAGAAACCGGAAAGCCCCCGGCGCATAGGAATTAGCTACAAATAAAATAGCGGGCAATGCACCACCAACAAGGGCTACAAGCAATTCTATTCGTAAAAAATGGGCTGGAAGCTGGCGCTCAAAGAAGCGCGACAGGTACGAGCCCACGCCCATCGCAAACAGATAGGCCCCAATGACAGTGGAGAACTGCAACACCGAATCGCCCAGCAAATACGACGCCAGCGCCCCCGCCGCCAGCTCATACACCAGCCCGCACGCGGCAATGACAAACACCGAGGCCAGCAGCGCGACCTCTACCGGTCGCGGGCTGTTGGTGGCGGCAGCGATGTGGGTTTTCAAAGGGCTTAAGGCATTTGGCCACGCGCGTAGCGAGCAGGCTGCGGGCTTGGGCGGGGCGCACAGGAACCGGAACGTACTTCGGGTACGTGAGGATTCCGCGCACCGACCAACAACGCCCCCAGCCTGCGCAGTAGCGCGCTAATGGATGGCGGCGGCTACGATGACACAGATGCCCAGCGCCATCGCCGCCACCACCAGCGCCAGGGCGACGTTCTGCTTCTCGACAATCTCTTCCCACAGGTTGTAGGGCGTGATCTTGTCAATGATCACAAAGCTGAGCCAGAACATCACCACGCCGATCAGCGCGTAAATGATGGAGCCGAGGAAAGCGTCAGGTTTAAGCCATTCAAGTCCCATGAGGATCTCCTTTAGTGAATTGATTGATTGATTGATCGATTGATCGATTGTTTGATTGTTTGATTGTGGGGTGCAGCGTCATTTGTGCCCGCCTCCGCCGCCCGACGAGCCGCCGTAAGACCCGCCCGAGGTGCGTCCCCTGCTGGTGCCGCTGGAGGTATTGTCGGACGAGCAGCGGCTCATCAGGAAAAGAAAGAACAGGATGACGGCCAGAATAATGATGATCGTCAAGCAGCCGATGCCCGACAGCTTGCCCGCAGGCGTCGCGTCTGAGCGCTTGAGCAAGTCTTTTTTGGCTTCCAGCTTGAAGGCTTTGGCAACCGCTTCACTGTCGATCTGGCCACCAACGGACCACGTGACTTCATTGGGCGACCGCTCCATGGACAGCATGCTCTTGCCGTTGGCAAAGTCACGGTTCTCGGTGGTCTGGCCACGCGTCACCTGCCAGTAGAACTCGCCGGCCACGTAGTTGGTTTCGGCCTTGTAGTTTTCCTTGAGCTGGTAGCGCTGGCCCAGGTAGGTGGCCGACTTGCCGCCCTCGGCCATCACCGGCGCGCCGGTGGTGGGTTTGACGACGCTCCAGCCATCGGTGGCGTCCACCAGAAACGTGAAGCCGCGCTTGCGGTTGTACAGCAGATATTCGTCCCAGCCAAACTGCTCGTCGGCGTCTGCGGGATCAGTGCCCATGCGGTGCTGGAAGCCCACCACCTGCCACTGCACCCCCTGCAACTGGCCGGTAGTGCCCAGCGGGATCAGCGGCGCAACCGGTTCGTCTTGCAGGGCATGTTTAAGTTCGCCGCCAATGCCGCCCGACACATCAATGATGCTGCTGCACGATGCGCAGGTGATGCTCTTGCTGCTGGCCAGGGTGACCGCCACTTGTGCGCCGCAGTTGGGGCAAGAAAACTGGCGGCCTTTTTCTTCTTTGGCCGATTCTTCGCGCAGGCCGGTGAGCTGCAGGTCTTCCAGCAAAACCGCCGCGCCGATGGAAAGCAGAGGCGGCGTTGAGCCGTAGTCAATGCTGAGCACCTCGCTGCCAGCGTCGCCTGGCGGGGGGGGTGGCGCTTCTGCGCCGGGCAGGCTTTTCGCCAGAGCGCGGCCTATGATGCTGTCGCGTGGGCCTGTTGCGGCTGGAGCATCGCCTCCGCTACGCAACTCCACCATGGCAAACGGCCGGCCCAGTGGGGGCAGGCGCGGCAGCTCGCCCTGTGCAGAAACCAGTGCCACCTGCTGGTTGGACGCGACGCTGAAGGCTTTGCCGTTGAGCCGCGTGCGGGAGCCAAGCTTGAATGCTGACGGCTCGGGAATATCGGGCCTGGATTCCAGTGGCGTGCTGAAAACATAGGCCCCGTTGTCTTCGCCCAGAAAAGCCGAAGTGCCGTCCATCAGCACAGCGTGCCATTCGGTCCACGTGCCTTCGCCATATTTGTATTGCAGGCGGCCAACCAGAGTAAAGGGCTTCTTGCCCCCCCCTGAGGCCCACACGCCGCTGGCCTGCAATTGCAGCGGGCTGTGGTCGTCAAACAGCTCGGCCATCTTGCCGATGCGCGCCAGCGTGTCGCCGCTGCGCACCACCGTGCTCTGGCAGTAGCCGCAGACCGCGTGTGTGGACTGGGCGCTTAGAAAATTGACCGGCGCGCCGCAGCCGGGGCAGGGTGCCCGGTAGCTGCGTTGTGAAGGTTCTGTGGCCACGTCAACGATGACTGTGTGCCACAGCCTAAATCAGTTTCTTGAGCAGCTCGGCCTTCTTGGAATCAAACTCATCCTGGGTCAGGATACCCTTGCTTTTAAGCTCGCCCAGCTTCTCCAGCGTGGCCATCACGTCCTCGGCCTTCACGCCCATTGAAGCGCCCACGGCCGCCCCGGCCGCTTGCGCTGCGCCCGCTGCCGCCGCGCCGCCACCCTGCAGGCCGGCCTGCAGGTTTTGCGCCAGCACCTGGCCCAGCGCCACACCGGCGCCCAGGCCCATGGCATCGCCCGCGATGCCGCTGCCGCCACCACCGCCTTCGGCAAATTTCGGAATCGCCTGCGCGGTCTGGTACTGCATGAACTTGCCCATGTCATTGCCGACCATGCCCATGCCGATTTTCTGGTCCAGGATTTTTTGCAGCTCCTCGGGCAGCGAGACGTTTTGCACCGTCATGCCCTCGAGCTTCAATCCGATTTTGGTGAACTCCGGGGCGAGTTGCGTCGTCAATGCCTGTGCAAACACCAGCTGGTTCGATGCAAGATCAAGGAACGGAATGCCGCTGCTGGCAATCGCATTGCTGATGTTTTGCAGCACCAAGCCACGCAGTTGGCCATCCAGGTCGCCCACGCCGTAGCTGGCGCGTGTACCTGAGATTTCGGTGTGGAACAGCTTGGCGTCGGCAATGCGGAAGTTGTAGTTGCCAAAGGCGCGCAGGCGCACCGCACCAAAGTCCTTGTCGCGGATGGTGATGGGCTGCGGCGTGCCCCACTTCTGGTCCACCTGCTGGCGCGTGCTGAAGAAGTAGACATCGCTTTTGAAGGGGGACTCAAACAGCTTGTCCCAATTCTTCAGATAGGTGAGCACCGGCAGGGTCTGCGTGGTGAGCTTGTGGGTGCCGGGGACAAACACGTCGGCCACCTTGCCCTCGTTCACAAACACCGCCACCTGCGATTCGCGCACCGTGAGCGACGCGCCGTTTTGAATCTCCATCTCGGCCATGGGGAAACGCCAGGCCAGCGTGCCGTCAGTCTCTTCAGTCCACTGGATGATGTCAATGAACTGTTTCTTGAGGAAGTCCATCAGTGCCATGTGCAGCTCCGGTTGTTAAGGTCGAAGTGGAATGATACCTGCGGGCCTCTGCATCCGTGCCGCTAATTGGTTTCAGCTTTGATATTGGCCGCCTTGGCAACGCCCGCCCACAGCTCAGGCTCAGTCGCAATGGTTTTGGCAAAGGTCTCAGCGTTGCTAGCATCGGGCGTCACCGCCAGCGCCATGAGCCGACTTTTCACGTCCGGGTCGCGCAATGTTTTGGCCAGTTCGTCCTGCAGCCGTTTCACGATCGGCGCTGGCGTGGCGGCAGGTGCCAGCAGGCCGGTCCACAGGGTGAGTGAGAAGTCGGGCACACCAGCTTGCGCCATGGTGGGCACGCCCCCGGCACGCGGGCCACCGCTGTGGGACGACTGTGGTGCGCAGGACATGGGGCAGTGTGTGGAGGCTTTGCCGGACTGGGATATGGCAAGCCAATCACCGCCCAACTACTCCGACTACCCCGACGATCAGCGCACTGCTTGGTGAACTTCATAAGCGTGGCGATAACCGTCCGCCGGGGTCGGGCTGTGTCTGTGGGCACCCATTGCGGCTCATGGTGGTGAGGGCGGGGCAGATTTCTGGAAAATCAGACGGGTGACTGTGGATGCGCAGGCTTTGTGAGGCCGGTTTTGGGTCCGATACTGGGGCTCATATGGTTGGATTTCCTATCTCTTGCAAGGTGTGCGGTGCCTTGCCGGCCATCAGCAGCACCGGCAGGCGGCTGCGAAACAGGTTGTGCAGGCCCATGGCGGCATTGGCCGTGCCCGCGTCCACATGCACCAGCACCGCCTGGCCGCGTCCGGTCATGCCCGCATAGGCACCGGCCATGTGGATGGCGACGTTTTCGTGCGGGCAAAGAATGGGGGTGGGATAGCGGCGCCCGGCCTGCTGCCAGCGCGCCATCTCCTCGATGATTGAGGCGTGGTCAGTGCCCAGGTTGCAAAACAGGTACTCAATGCCAAGCTCAACCAGGCCTTCAAGGAAATAGTGGGCTGTGGTGTGGGTGGTCATTTGTGAGCTGGCAGGGTGGATGGGGGCGTTTGGCGGGTGGTGAAACTCTGGCCAGCGCGAACCCGACGCAACAAGTCTGCCAAATGCGTTTGGGTCCCGTGCGATCCTGTAGGGTGAAGTGGCATGCGAAACGCGTCAATCATTGGAGCGGACCAGGATGTAGACCAGATTGAAGGTTTCTTCACAAATCGTCAGTGGCGTGGCTTTTCAAGCGCCCGGCGCAACTCGTGTACGCTTGAGCGAGCCGTGTCCTGAAAGTCCAATGACAATGGACCCGCTGCACCTGCGGCGTTAGCTGTATTTACGCCCAATTTTTAGTTCTTTGGTACTTAAATATGCTTCTATCCCTTGTATTATATGAATAGTACGCTACTTTAAATATAGCAATTAACTTTATGCCCCGCTTCTACTGCCCCACGCCATTGGCCTCTGGTGACGCGCTGGATTTGCCTGCGGGCGCAGCGCGCCATGTGCAGGTGCTGCGCCTGCAACCGGGCGATGGCATCACGCTGTTCAATGGCATGGCAGACGCGCCGCAGACCGGCGGCGAGTTTGAAGCGACGGTGCTGCGCATGGGCCGAAGCAGCGTGACGGTGCAGGTGGGCGCGCACAACCCGGTAGAGCGTGAAGCGGCGCGCGCTGTGCATCTGGTGGTAGGCATGCCCGCCAATGAGCGCATGGACTGGCTGGTGGAAAAAGCCACCGAGCTGGGCGTGGCCAGCATCCAGCCACTGATGACGCAGCGCACTGTGCTGCGCCTCTCAAACGAGCGCGCCGGCAAAAAAACGGCGCATTGGCAGAGCATTGCTGTTGCTGCGTGTGAGCAGTGCGGGCGCAACCGGGTGCCCGTGGTGCATGCGGTGATGGAGTTTGCGCGATGGGTAAAAACGCTAGCCAATGGTCAGCCCGGCCAGCAACGCTACCTGCTGTCGCTGCGCACGCAGAGTCGACCGTTGCTGCAGGCCATGGCGGCACTTGCGCATGCACCCGGGGCCGTCACATTTCTGTCGGGCCCTGAAGGGGGCTTGGACGAAGGCGAGGAAGATGCTGCGCTGGGCTCTGGTTTCACTGCCGTGTCGCTGGGCACGCGCGTGCTGCGCGCCGAGACCGCCGCACTGGCGGCGCTTACACTGCTGGCATGAACAAGAACCTGTGGCGTCCATGAACAAGAACCTGTGGCTCTTGACCGTCTGCCAGGGCCTGTTCCTGACCAACAACGTCACCTTCATCGCCATCAACGGGCTGGTCGGTTTGAGCCTGGCACCGCTGGGCTGGATGGCCACGCTGCCGGTGATGGGCTATGTGGTGGGCGGCGCGCTGTCAACCGGGCTGGTGGCCAGAACACAGACCCGCTTTGGGCGCAAGACTTCGTTCCAGTTCGGGCTGCTGGTGGCGCTGCTGTCGGCCCTGCTGTGCGCCTATGCCGCGTTTGAGAAAAACTTCTGGCTGCTGGTGCTGGCCACGGTGGTGGCGGGCTACTACAACGCCAATGCGCAGCTCTACCGCTTTGCCGCCGCTGAACTGGCGGACCCATCCGCGCGCGAAAAGGCCGTGTCGCTGGTGATGGTCGGCGGCCTGATTGGCGCGGTGCTGGGCCCCAACATGGCAGTGCAGACGCGCGGCATGATGTCGGTGCCGTTTGCCGGCGCCTACTTTGCGCTGGCCGGTGTGGCGCTGGTGTCGATGGGGATCATGGCGTTTTTGAAGTTCCCGCCGCCGCCGGTCAAGTCGGCAGGTCAAGCGGCGGGGGGCGGGCGCCCCTTGCGCGAGATCATGCGCCAGCCGCTGTTCATTGTGGCGGCTGCCTGCGGCGCGCTGGGCTATGGCGTGATGAACCTGTTGATGGCCGCCACGCCGATTGCCATGCAGCAGTGCCAGTTGCCTTTCTCCGACATTGCGCTGGTGCTGGAATGGCACGTCATTGGCATGTTTGCGCCGGGGTTTTTCACCGGGCATTTGATCAAGCGGTTTGGTGCACTGCCCATCATGGGCGTGGGTGTGGTGCTGAATGGGCTGTGCATTGCCATTGCGCTGTCAGGCGTTGACTTGCACCAGTTTCTGGCGGCGCTGTTTTTGCTGGGAGTGGGCTGGAATTTCCTGTTCACCGGCAGCACCACGCTGTCCTTGCAAACCTATACGCCTCAGGAAAAGGACCGGGCGCAGGGGGCGTTGAATTTTTTTGTGTTCGCCACGCTGGCAGCAAGCTCGTTTGCCTCGGGCGTGCTGGTCACCACGCGCGGCTGGGCGCTGCTGAACTATGGCTCGATGGTGCCGGTGGCCATCGTGGGCAGTGCGCTGCTGTGGCTCATGCTTCGCCGGCGCAGTGCGCGCGTGGCATGAGAGTTTTGGGGAATTAAAACCGCGCGTCCAGCCAGAGCCGCAGCTCGTCAAACACGGACTCTGAATCCAGCTCATTGAATATCTCGTGGTACATCGCCTCGAAGCAATGGGCCATCACAATTTTGGGCGGCGCAGCTGCCTGGAAGGCTCGGCTGCCGGCCGGGTTGACCAACTGGTCGGCCCCGGCGTAGAGCAGCAGCGTGGGCACTTTCCAGGCCGGTGCCTTGGCCAGCGTGGCAGGGCCTGCTTCGGCAATGAACTGGGCCAGCCGCGCCGAGATGCGGTCATGCACCAGCGGGTCTGCCTGGTAGGCCAGCACCACGGCCCGGTCATGCGATATGGCGTTCACGTCCAGCCCATTGCCAACCCGCAAATTGGGCGCAATGTTGGCAAGCAGGGCGACCAGCAGCCGCTTGAAGCGGCCAAACCCTGCGTCCAGCGCGGGCGACGACAGCACCAGCCCCTGCACCGGCCGCACGGCCAGCGACACAAAGCGCGCAGCCACCAAACCGCCCATGCTGTGCCCGAGCAAAATCAGCGGCGTGCCAGGGTCCATGCGCAAGCGGGTGCTGTCCACAATGTCAGCCAGATCAACCAGCAGCCGCTGGCCGCTGGCCAGCCCGCCGCGCACGCCGCCTGATTCACCATGGCCGTGCTGGTCATACCCGCGCACCGCAAAGCCCCAGCCGTTCAGGTGGTGCGCCACGTGGTCGTAACGGCCCGCGTGTTCGCCCAGGCCGTGCACCAGAATCACCACGCCGCGCAGGGTCTGACCATGCGCCAGCGGCCAGTCCTGCACGGCAATGTTTTCGCCATCGGTGGCGACAAATGTGGACAGGGTGGACTCGCTGGCCAGGTCGGCAAAAAATGAGGCACCGCGCGGGCTGGCGGCAACCAGGGGCGGCAAAGTCATCGCATCCGTTGGTGCAAGATCAGGGCAGGATCAAGGCAATTGCGCCATCACGTGCGCCACCGCCGCCGTGAGCTTTTTGGCATAGGGCACATGTAAAAACTCGTTGGGGCCATGTGCATTGCTGCGCGGCCCCAGCACGCCGCACACCATCATCTGCGCTTGGGGGAAGCCCTTGGACAGCAGGTTCATCAGCGGAATCGTGCCGCCCTGGCCAATGTGGCCGCATGACGCGCCAAAGTGGGCTTGCGATGCCTCGTTCAAGGCCTGCTCAAACCACGGCGCGGTGCTGGGCGCGTTCCAGCCGGTGGCGCTGCTGGCGCCTTCAAACGTGACGCGCGCATGGTACGGCGCGTTGTCTTCCAGCAGGGTTTTGAGCTCCTGCACGGCGGCAGCGGCTTCCACCAGCGGGGGCAGGCGCAGGCTGAGCTTGAAGGCGGTGTAGGGACGCAGCACGTTGCCGGCGTTTTTAAAATCCGGGAAGCCCTCGGCACCGGTCACGCTCAACGTGGGCGACCAGGTGCGGTTGAGCAGCGCCTGAACCGGGTCGGTGGTCACAGGCAATGCAAACGTGGTGCTGCCGCCGCAGTCGTAATGCGCCCAGGGGAAGCGCTTGTGAATTTCGTCGCCCAAAATCGCGGCAGTGGCCTTCGCCTGCACCAGCCGGTCGGGCGGCACCTCGCAATGAAAACTGGCGGGCAGCAAGCGGCCCGTGGCGCTGTCTTCAAGCCGGTCGAGCACCTGACGCATGATCCGAAAGCTCGACGGAACCAGGCCACTGGCGTCGCCCGAATGCACGCCTTCGGTCAAGATCTCCACCTTCAACACACCGCTGGCCATGCCGCGCAAGCTGCTGGTGAGCCAAAGCTGGTCGTAGTTGCCAGCGCCTGAATCCAGGCAGATGACCAGGGCGACATCGCCCAGGCGGCCACCCGTGCCAGCCCCGGCACCCTTCGGCCCGGATGCACGCAGTGCGTCAACGTAAGGCAGCAAATCAGGTGAGCCGCTTTCTTCGCTGGTCTCAATCAGCCCAACGATGCGCGGATGCGCCACGCCCTGCGCCTTGAGCGCCTGTATCGCCCCAATGCTGGCGTACACCGCGTAGCCATCGTCTGCGCCACCCCTGCCATACAGCCTGCCGTCTTCATATTTGGGCGTCCACGGCCCCAGGTCGTTGCGCCATCCGGTGAATTCGGGCTGCTTGTCCAGGTGGCCATACATCAGCACGGTCTGGGTGGAGGGTGGTTTTTGTGCGGCTGCGTCACCGCTGCCACTGACAGCACCGTTCGATGCGGGCACTTCGAAAAACAGCACCGGTGTGCGGCCTTCCAGGCGCATCACTTCCAGCGTCAGCCCCTCGACTTTTTGAGCGGCGACCCAGTCTGCCGCATTGCGCACCACGGTGTCGATGTAGCCGTGCGCTGCCCAGTCGGCATCGAACATCGGCGACTTGGCGGGGATGGCAATGTAGTCGTTAAGCTGGCGCACAATGTCGCCGTCCCACTGGCGGCTGATCTGGTCAAGGGCCTGCGCGGCATTGAGAGCGGATTGGGGGACGCGTGCGTTCATGACAATATCCTTTTCGGCACAAAAATAGCCGTTGTGCCCAATTATGGATTTACCTGACGATATTGGCTCAGGGAACGTTTTATGAACGCTTTGGGTCCAAACCAGGCTCTGACATTCATTTCTCAAGGAAAACTATGCCAAAACAGCCCATAGCCCTCGTCCACAGTGCCTACGTAGCTATTATTAGTGTAGCAATTTCTGCGCTGGGCGTCTCGGGCTGCGCCAGCAACCCTGACCGCGTGGCGGCGGGCACCAGCCGCGATGAGGTGTTGCGAAGCTATGGCGCACCCACCGCAGACATCCGCACGCCGGATGGTGAGCGCTTGCAGTACTCGGGCCAGCCGTTTGGCCAGCAGGTCTACAACATTGACCTCAATGCAGAAGGCAAGGTGGTCGCGGTCACCCAGGCCCTGACCATGGCCCAGTTTGCGCTGGTCCAGCTTGATGCGTGGCGCGCCTCCGACGTGCAACGCGCTTTTGGCAAACCAGCCCTGGTGGCTCAGGTGTATTCGTTCAAGGGCGATGTGTGGAGCTACCGCTATAACTACTTCGGCACCAACAAGCAGTTTCACGTCTTCATCGACCCACAGGGGGTTGTGCGGCGCACCCAGTCGACCGATGAAATTCAGCGGGGCAAGCGGGGTTTTTAAGGGCCGCGAAGCGCTCAGCAGCCCAGCGTGTCGGCGAGCGCCTGCAGGTTTTGCGCATGAAAGCTGTTGTCGGCGTGCGGGGACACGTCTTTGGGCTTGGCAGCGCCAAACTCAGTCGGGCGCTCGATGTAGGCGGTGTGCAAACCGCAGCCGCGCGCGGCGGCCAGGTCGTCTTGATGGGCCGCCACCAGCATCACCTCTGCGGGAGCCACATCAAACACTTTGGCCACGCCCAGGTAGGTGCGCGGATCGGGTTTGTAGGCCTTGAAGATTTCAGCCGACAGCACGCAATCCCACGGCAACCCGGCGCGCTTGGCCATGTTGGTGAGCAGGCCGATATTGCCGTTGGACAGCGAGCAGATGGTGTACCTGGTTTTGAGCCGCGTGAGGCCCGCCACGGAGTCGGGCCAGGCATCGAGCCGGTGCCAGACTTTGTTGAGGTGCTGCTTTTGCGGTTCGGTCAGATGCCTGATCTGAAACTTCACCAAAATCTCGTCCAGGATCATGCGGTGCAGGTCGTCAATCAGCGTCCAGCCGAGCTCGCCCGACATCACGCGCCGCATCGCCGGCTGGTAGCCCGCGCGCCACGCCAGGGCGAACTCACCGCCATCGACGCCCAGCTTCATTCCGTCGACTTCCCGGGCAATGCTGCCATGCCAGTCAACCACGGTGCCGAAGATGTCGAAGGCCAGCACCTTGATGGCGTCGGCGTTGCCACCCACAGCGCGATTGGCACCGGCATTGGCACCGGCATTGGGATTCTCTTCATTGCTTACTGAACTCATGACATCATTCTCCGGTCGTTTGTAGCATCGGGCTGCATCATGTGAATGACACGGACAGCGCAGACAGCGGGGCCTCAAATTTGGCGCGCCAGGTTTCACCAGCGGCCACCGGCCAGGCATCGGTCCAGGTACCGGTGGTGACCACATCGCCTGCCTGCAAATCGGGCGCGCCCGGGCATTGGCGCAACTCGTTCAAAAAGTGACGCAGCGCCAGCAGCGGGCCGTCAAGCACATTGCTGCCCTGGCCGCGCTCTACCAGCGTGCGGTGGTTTGCTCCGTCTTCAATGACGTCTTTGTGCAACGCCAGTTGGCAGCTTGCCAGCGCCTGGTTCAAAGCCTGCGCCGACGGGGCGATGCTGCCGATAGCGACGCGCGGTCCCACCAGCAGGTGCGAATGCAGCGCACCATCGGCCACCGCCGTGGCGGCGTTGAACTTCCAGTCGGGCGCGTGTGATTGCACAATCTCAAACCCCGGCGCCACCCACTCGATGCTGTCAAAAAGCGCGTCCAGCGTGGCATGCGGCGCCGGCGTGGCACGCATGCCAAATACCGCTTCGGGCTCAATGCGGGGCTGGCAGCGGCCCGCCAGGGCCAGCGTGGCGTCGCCCTCGCAAAATGCAAGCGTGGTGTTCCACACCGTTCCCCAAACCGGCGCAGCCACGTTGTAGCGCGGCCAGATGCTGCGGTTGGTAAAGCCAATCTTGTAGCCGCGTGGCTGCTCGCCCCGGGCGATGCGCAACTGCCGCACCTGCAAGGCGGCCTGGTAGGCCGCTGCGACATCGGTGCTTTCAAGCGTGCCGGGCCAAAGCACGGACTGATCACAGTGCAGGAGGATTTGGTCAGGGTTCATGGCGATCACCGTTGGACGTTGGATGCTACTTTGAAAGTCGTTTGCCTGTCGCGTGCTTGCTGTTTGCGTTTCAGTGCCGGTTTCCTGAATCCGTGAGCCGATTATCAACCCACCCGATATCCGTTTGAATTCCCACTTGATCGATGGTCGGGGATTGCATGGGCAGAGGCCAGCCTGAACCCGAGCAGCATGAGGTTTGTGTAGTCAACCCCATCACCGGGCAAGCCGCTTCGTCGAAGCGGCAGCAATTGCTACTAGTTAGATAGCTGTTTATGCAGTATGGACGGCGGCTACAGTCCATATTGACCCCCAACGCCGTCAAATCAATCTGCCAAACGATGCCTTGTCACCACCCCCGCCACCGCATGCAGCTGGCAGGCCCGCATCTTCATCAAAACCGCTTTCAGCGCGGGTGCTCGCAGGCGACAGACGAATAGCCGCCAACAATCAGGTGCTCAACCCGGTTTGAGTTGAGACGACTTGAGTTCAGTAACGCGGCAAACTCTCTGAAGTCTTCGTTCAGCATCCGGCCCCCACATTTGCTGGCGCAACTGCTCCACCGCAGCCAGCCGCGCCGCCACCGGCTGGGACAGCCAAAACTGCAAGTCACCCGATACCTTGCCGCCCGCAGGATGCAGGGATGGCTTCTGAACGACGCGTTGCATGACCATGCCCCTATTGTCGGGGATTTTTGATACCACCTTGCCTTCGAGAACTATCAGTCACAGCGCGCAGGCTTGACCGGGCGCGGGTAGGTTTCAGGTCAAGCGCCAAGTCGATTTCTCCACAGCGCAGGCTGCGGTCAATCTGTGCCAATCTGTGCCAAGACAGTGCCAGACCCAACTTTGGTGCTCACTGCCGAATCCAAAATAAAGCGGATTTCAGCCTCGGTGCTGCGCCGGTGTTGGGCGGCCTGTAGTTTGAGTGCACGATGTGTGGCTTCGGGGAGGTTTCTCACGCTGATGGATGGCGTGGAGATCACTTTCTATTCGCCATCAATGGTGTTGAATCATACTTTAGCGTCAAACTCGGATGGGCGGAGTTCAAAATAAGCACTATTTTTATAATAGCTGGCTATGCAATATGGACGAAGGCTAGAGGCCGTTTTATCCCCCAAATCAGCCGCAGGCATGCCACCCGAGCGTACACTGGACGCATATCAACAACAATTTCAGGGAATACACCATGGGTCTGGCTGATCGCGACTACATGCGGGAGCGTCGCCCGCGCGGCGAAGGGCCGTTCACGCCGCCTACATCAGCAGGCGGCACGCCTGCTTTGCACATCATCCTGATTTGGCTTCTGGTGGGGCTGGTCTTGTGGATAGTTGCAAATTGGTTCCTGACGCATCAACGAGCCACCCGGCGCCTTGCGGCACCACCACAAGCCGTCCAATTGCAGTCAGCGGTAAAAGCCGCCCGCCCCACAAGCAGCGTTGCCAACAGAGGCCCGCTACCCCGCCGCCAGCAACCAGCAGGTCATCAAATGCACGGCAGGCGGCAAGACGACGTACTCGGACGCACCATGTCCGATGGGCGCGCAGGCGACAACGGTGCAAATCACGCAAGCCCCGCCCGTCCCGCCACAGCCACTGAGGTCAGCGCTGCCCCCAACCCAAACGCCCGCCAACTGGCCACAACCACCCACCGCAGTTGTTCAGGCGCCGCAACCCTCAATGCTTGACACGGCCGCCATGCGGCAGCTCGAATGTAAGGCGCTGGACGATGAGATCAAACACCTCGATAGCTGGGCACGGCAACCCAACAGCGGGCAGACCCAAGACCTGATTCGAGACCGTCGCAAGAAGGCGCGTGATCGGCAGTTTGAGATTCACTTCACGTAGGTTTGCTGCGTATTTTGTAGCTGACTATGCTTTATTAACGGAGGCTAGGGGCTCTTTATTGCACCTATTCTGCGGGGTAACAGCTCATTTCCCAACGCGCCAAATGGTCTGTCACACTTGGCAAAGCTCTGGGGCACAACGAGAGCGCGAGCGACTACGCTTGGCCTTCGTCCAACAGAAGTTCCAAATGTTTCCCGGCACCAAAGTCGCGCTGGCTAAACTATTCTCTTCATTCACCTACCTCAACAGGCGGCTGTGACGGCTATCACCGTGACAGCGTCGCAAAACGTCATGGCTACAGGGCTCTGGACAAAAGAACAAGTAAAACTGGCTTTCCACCTGTACTGCCAACTTGCTTATGGCCGAATCCATGGGCGCAATCCAGAAATCATTTCACTGGCAAAGATCATTGGCCGCACATCTGATGCAGTGGCGATGAAGATGCTCAACATTGCCAGCATTGATCCGGCGGTTACTAGCTCGGGCCGCGCCGCTCTGGGAAACGCCTCAGCGTTGGACCGCGCGGTGTGGGACGAATTCCATTCCGACTGGGAAAGGCTCGCTGTCGAATGCCAACTTTTGCGGCAACAGCTTGATGAAAATTCAGTGGAAGATTTGGAGCTGGAGGACGACTCATTGACGCCAGAGGATTTCACCGGAGAAACCCGGCAAGTTTTATCGACGCAACGCATCAAGCAACATTTTTTTCGCCGTGCCGTTTTGGGCAACTACAGAAGTCGCTGCTGCATGTCAGGTCTTTCAGAGTCACGGTTGCTGATAGCCAGCCACATTGTTCCGTGGAGTAGGGACAAAGCAAACCGGCTGAATCCAAGCAATGGTCTTTGCTTGTCTGCCATACACGACCGCGCTTTTGACAAGGGCCTTATTTCTCTAACTAACGAGTGGCGCGTTGTGATCTCCGACGCGCTGCGCGCGCGTGACGAGCCTTTTGTAAAAACCATCTTCTTGCCGCTTGAGGGAAAGCAAATCGAAATGCCAGAAAAATTCAAACTCGATGACGCATTCTTATCGCGCCACAGGGCAGAAATTTTTCTGGGCTCTGATTCAATGTAGGGCGGACAAATGGTCGATTTCAGCATCTTTGAACACTGCTATCGAGATGCAGACAACTACAAAGCCTATGGCCAGCTCTTGCTAAAAGGCCTAGTCTCAATCACCCCACCGTGGACAACCTGATTTCAAAATTGGAACCATTGCGGGGTGGCACCAAGCATTCTCAATTTCAAGTTACGCAAACTTCTTCAACTCAAGCTCCGCCAGCCTCAAGGCCTCACGTGCCATATCGACCGCCCTGAGGGCTTTTTCCTTCGTTGGTGCCCCCCACTTGTGCAGATTCACCGCTGGGTGAACCATGTGCACCATCTTCGACAAGGTTGACATTGGGATGTTGTGTTTGGCGGCTGTAATTGACACGGTCGCACCGGCCATCACCTCGGCTACCGCCGGAGAGGCGAAAACGGCGGCTTTGTCCATGGGAACTACCCCTGGCAGCCCCCGCTTGTGGAGCTTACCAGCGGCGTGGGCCTTGGCGTAGTCGGGGTGCTTTTGCACCTTCCTGCGAAGCGTTTCCGGGAACACGCCGGCCTTCTTGCACTCGACGTTGATGGGGCTGCCGGCGAGAACCGCCAGCACGTAGTGGGTTAGGTCAGGGTTTTGTTTCATGTGTCTGTTATACACAATAAACAAAGTTTCAAAATTTCTAATTCTGTGGAGTGGGCGGAGGAAGCCGCATAGCGAATACCCAATGCACATTTGTCAGTCTTTTTTGCCCAATTCCCGGATTTAAGGTCAAAATAACCCCCTTTCAGGAGCCGCCATGCTTGACCTGCGCCCCAACTGCGAATGCTGCAACGTCGACCTGCCGCCGGAATCTCTGCACGCGCGCATCTGCTCGTTTGAATGCACCTTCTGCGTGGCGTGCGCCGACGGGCCGCTAGTACCCAGACACCCAAGTAGAGGAACAAAAT
>JAYVNK010000060.1:0-6885 GCA_043758475.1 Comamonadaceae bacterium
GGCAATGCGCCCCGGCGGCTCCAGCAGGCCGATGATGGCTGCGCCGGTGAGCGACTTGCCCGCGCCTGATTCGCCCACCACCCCGAGGATTTCACCCGGCGCAATGTCGAACGAGATGTCGTCGATGGCCCGCAGCGTGCCGTGTCGGCTGGGGAATTCGACAACAAGATTTTTGACTTGAAGCAAGTTCATAAGTCCGCCTCCACGGGTTTTCGCCAGAACCACCGTGGAACCGGCTTTGCCGGGCCGCTGGTGGTGCCCCCTTGAGGGGGAGGCGGCCGCAGGTCGCTTCGGGGGGGAGCCATCATCTCAATCGGGGGTTCAGTGCATCACGCAGCCAGTCGCCCAGCAAATTCACGGAGAGCGAAATCGCCACCAGCATCAGGCCCGGGAAGACGGTTATCCACCATTCGCCAGAGAACAGAAAGTCTTTGCCAACGCTGATCAGCGAGCCCAGCGACGGCGTGGTCACCGGTGCGCCCACGCCCAAAAACGACAAGGTGGCTTCGATGATGATGGCCGTGGCCACATGCAGCGTGGCCAGCACCATCACCGGCCCCATCACATTGGGCAGAACGTGTCGGCGCATGATGCGCAAGCGTGAAACGCCGGTCACGCGCGCCGCCTGCACGTATTCCTTGTTGCGCTCCACCAGCGTGGAGCCGCGCACCGTGCGCGCGTATTGCACCCAGCCCGACAGGGTGATGGAGATGATCAGCACGCCAAATGCCAGCGACCCCTGGGCGTTGGGAAACAGCGCGCGGCCCACACCGGCAATCAGCAACGCTATCAGGATCGGCGGGAACGACAGCATCACGTCGCACAGGCGCATCAGCACGGTATCAACCCAGCCGCCTACAAAACCGGACACCAGCCCCAGCGTGACGCCAATCACCATCGACAAAATCACTGACGCAAAACCCACAATGAGGGAGATGCGCGCGCCATACATCAGTGCCGACAGAATATCGCGGCCCTGGCTGTCGGTGCCCAGCAAATACTTGCTGCTGCCGGTGGCCGCCCAGGCC
Source organism: Comamonadaceae bacterium (assembly GCA_043758475.1). GTDB lineage: Bacteria > Pseudomonadota > Gammaproteobacteria > Burkholderiales > Burkholderiaceae_C > JANYCG01. The sequence continues at coordinate 1,029 of JAYVNK010000060.1, forward strand.
GGCGGCAGGCGCGAATCGCCCAGTTCCAGCGTGGCCAGATCGAACGGGTTGTGCGGCGCTACCCAGCCCGCAAACACCGAGCAGAAGACGCAAACCAGCGCCACCGCAGCCGCCGCAATGGCCAGGGGCGAATGGCGAAAGCTGTAGCCAACGTCACCCGTCCACCAGCGGCGCATCATCGCTGCCATCACAGTCGAAGCGGGTGGTGTTACTTGTTGACCTTGACGTACTTCCAGGGCATCTCGTTGCCAGGGTGCTGCACAAGGTCAATCGTCTTCTTGGTGCCCCAGTTCAGCGCCTGCTGGTGCAAGGGGATGTGCCCAATGTCATCCTGGTGAATTTTGATGGTCTCGCGAATCATCTCGTTGCGTTTTTTGTCGTCGGTTTCAGACGCCACCAGGCTGGTCAGTTCGTCCACCTTGGTGTTGCTGTAAGCGCCCAAGTTGAACTGGCCGCGCCCGCCGTCACCCGGCGACGAAAGAATCGGGTACATCACATTGTGCGCATCCACCGTGCTGGACGTCCACCCCAGCATGTAAAAGCTGGTGTCGCGACGCAAAATCTTGGGGAAATAGGTGCCCTTGGTTTCGGCTTCGAGGTTGATTTTGACGCCCACGCGTGCGAGGTTTGCTGCGACCGCCTGGCAAATGGCGGCGTCGTTCACGTAGCGGTCATTCGGGCAGTTCATCTTGACTTCAAAGCCAGCTGGGTAGCCTGCCTCGGTCAATAGTTTTTTGGACGCTTCGGGGTCATAGGGCAGGCGTTTGGCCAGATCCGGCGCGTAGCCCTTCACTTGCGCCGGAAACATCTGGGCAATGGGCGTGGCGGCTCCGCGCATCACGTTTTTGGCGATGCCGTCCACGTCAATGGCCTGGTAAAACGCCTGGCGCACGCGTTTGTCCTTGAACGGGTTTTTGCCTTTGACGTTGGAGAACAGCAGCTCATCGCGTTTCTGGTCCATGCCCAGAAAAATGACGCGCAGCTCTGGACCCTGCAGCACTTTGAGGTTGGGGTTGTTCTTGACACGGTCCACGTCCTGCACCGGCACGGGCTCAATCACATCGACCTCGCCCGACAGCAAGGCGGCGACCAGCGTACTGGCATTGCCAATCGGGGTGAAGATGACCTCATCCACGTTGCCGTCAATCTTGTCCCAGTAATTGCCGTTGCGGGAGAACGTGGTGCGCACGTTGGGCTGGCGCTCGCGGGCGCGGTAGGGACCAGTGCCATTGGCGCGGAAAGACGCCGCGTTTTCAATGCCCTTGCGGCGGTCCACCGGTTTGGTGGCCTGGTTGTCCTCGCACCATTTCTTGCTCATGATGAACCATTTGGTGAACAGCTCGGGCAGGATGGGGAAGGGCGCGGTCAGCACAAAGTCAACCGCGTGGTCGTTGATTTTCTTGATTTCCTTGATCTGCCCGACATAGCTTTTCAAGTCCGAGCCGGGGTCTTTGGCGCGCTCGTAGCTGAAGATCACGTCGTCTGCGGTGAACGGCGTTCCGTCGTGAAACTTCACGCCCTTGCGCAAGTTAAAGCGCCATACGGTGGGCGACGTCTGCTTCCAGTCGGTGGCCAGGCCCGGCGTGAGCTTGTAGTCGCGTCCGCGTGAAACCAGAGGATCGAAAATGTTCTCAAGCACCGTCAGCTGAAGTGATTCATTCAGCGAGTGCGGGTCAAGCGACAGCGCATCGCCTTGGTTGGCCACCCGCAGTGTCACTGCGGATGCTACAAATGTTGTAGCTAACAATGCAGCACCGACAAGGGCTTCAACGCTATTTTTCTGGAATTTCATGAAAGACTCCGGTTAAAAATGGGAACAGGGGGTCACGTTAAAAAGGCGGGCTATGACTGTAGTTCATGGTGGCTGATCCGGCCCCATGCAAGGGCATGCCCTGCTCAATCAGGCTGGCATGCAAGGCCGAACCCAGGGGCAGCACATCATCGTTGAAATCATAGCGGCTGTTGTGCAAAAAACAGCCGTCGCGCGCGCCCTGGCCCAGCCGCATGTAGGCACCGGGCTTGGCTTGAAGCATGAAGGAAAAATCCTCCCCCCCCATGCTGGGCGGCATGTTGCGCATCACACGTGCCTCGCCCACCAGGCTGGCGGCCACGTTGGACGCAAATTCGGCCTCGGGCACGGTGTTGATGGTGGCCGGGTAGATGCGTTCATAAACCACCTGGGCACTGGCGCCAAAGCCCGTCGCAATGGATTGACACAAGGCAATCAAACGCGCCTCCACCAGGTCTTGAATTTCGGTACGGTAAGTGCGCGCCGTGCCCACCAGCGTCACCTGGCTGGGGATCACGCTCATCGCACCCGGGTTGCCGCCCTGCACCGAGCAGATTGACAGCACCACCTGGTCAATCGCCGCCACGTTGCGTGCGGCAATGCTTTGCGCGGCCGTGATGATGTGCGCCGCCACCAGCACCGGGTCAATGGCCATGTACGGGTGCGCGCCGTGGCCGCCTTTGCCCGTGATGGTGATGGTGATGCGATCAGCAGCCGCCATCATGGGGCCACGGTTGACGCCCACTGTACCTGCAGGCATCGATGGCCAGTTGTGCATGGCGTAAGCGGCTTGTACCGGAAAGCGCTCAAACAGGCCGTCTTCAATCATGGCCTTGGCACCTGCGTAGCCTTCTTCGCCAGGCTGGAAAATTAGTACTGCTGTGCCGTCAAAATTGCGCGTCTCGGCCAGGTAGCGGGCCGCGCCCACCAGCATGGTGGTATGGCCATCATGGCCACAGGCGTGCATTTTGCCGGGTTGGCCAGACTTCCAGCCGAAAGCGTTGTGCTCTGTCAGGGGCAATGCGTCCATGTCAGCCCTGAGGCCAATCATGTTGCCGGACTTTCCCTTGCCTTTGATCAGACCCACCACACCAGTCTTGCCAATGCCTGTGTGAATTTCATCAACGCCGCACAACTCTAAAGCCTGCTTGACGCGCCCTGCGGTGTAGACCTCTTCAAAACCCAGCTCGGGATGAACGTGCAGATCACGCCGAAAGGCGGTGAGCTCAGGATGAAACGCACTGATGGCAGCAAAGGCACGGCCAGCGGCCAACACGGGAGCAGGTTTAACAGCAGTCAGCATCAATGGCCTCCAGATTTGCCCGCGCCGTTTACACGTAATCGCGGGTCAACAACAAAATACAGCAAGTCAACCACCAGGTTGATCACCACAAAAATCAGCGCTGTCAGGCACAGGTAGGCGGCCATGACGGGGATGTCGGCAAACGTCACGGCTTGTATAAACAGCAAACCCATGCCAGGCCATTGGAACACTGTCTCGGTGATGATGGCAAAGGCAATCAGCGCGCCGAGCTGCAAGCCCGTGATGGTGATGACCGGCACCAGTGTATTTTTAAGCGCATGGCCAAAATGGATGGCGGTGTTGCTCAGGCCGCGCGCGCGCGCAAATTTAACGTAGTCGGTGCGCAGCACTTCCAGCATTTCAGCGCGTACCAGCCGCATGATGAGGGTGAGTTGAAAAATCGCCAGCGTCAGAGCGGGCAAGACGATGTGATGCCAGCCTTTGGCGGTTAACAGACCAGACGTCCACCAACCCACTTGCACCACATCGCCACGGCCAAAGCTGGGGAACCAGCCGAGACCGACGGCAAACAAAAGAATCAGCAAAATACCGACCAGAAACGTGGGTAAGGACACGCCGAGCAAAGACACGGTCATGAACAGCTGGCTCAAAAAAGTGCCGCGTTTAAGCGCAGCATACACGCCCATCGGTATGCCAAGCACCAGCGCCAGGACAGCGGCGACACCCGCCAGTTCAAGTGTGGCGGGCAGGCGCTCGGCAATCAGGCGCGAGACTTTGGCACCCTGGCGCAGACTGAGGCCAAACTCACCCTGCACAGCGTTGGCCAGAAAGTTCCAGAACTGCACCACAAAGGATTTGTCCAGCCCCAGGTCAGCCCGCAGCTCTTTGATTTGCTGTGGCGTAGCGTCTTGCCCCAGCAAAAACACCACCGGGTCGCCAACATACTGAAAAAGCAAAAACGAGATGAGCGCCACCGACACCATCACGATGACGGCCTGGAACAGGCGCTGAAGAATGAATGCGAACATAGACAGTAAATAGGGTGCAGCCGGGCAAGCTAGATACTAGCGCAGCAAATTGCGCGCCAATACGGGACATACCTTAGGTTTAGCTGGCGTTTATCCTGAGTTTGTCATCTGCACGACATTAAAAAAAGGCCTCAAGAGGCCTTTTTGATTCGCATGGCGCGAAAACCTCAGTTCACCTTCACCAGCCGCCAGTCAATCCGGTTGTCCGCGCGGTGCACCACGTCGATGTTTTTCTTCATCGCCCAAGGGATGATCTGGTTATGCAAAGCCAGGTGAGACACATCGGCATGCGACAGCTCCAGGGCTTTTTCAATCAGATCGTTGCGGTTTTTGGCATCGGTTTCTTTCTTGATGCGTTCAACCAGCGCGTCCATTTGCGGGTTGGAATAGCGGCCCAGGTTGTAATTGCCGTCACCGCCCACGCCCACGCTGCGCACCAAAGATTGCAGGCTGTACAGTGCGTCAAAAGTCGGCACGCCCCAGCCCAGCATGTAAATGCTGGCTTCATAGCGCTGGATCATGGGGAAGTAGGTGACCAGTGGCAGTGTGCGCAGCTTGGCTTTAACGCCAATTTTTGACCACATGGCCGTCACGGCCTGGCAGATTTCCTCGTCGTTGATGTAGCGGTTGTTGGGGCAGGCAAAGTCAACTTCAAAACCGCCAGGGTAGCCTGCATCGGCCAGCAGCTTTTTGGCGGCATCGATGCTGTAAGGGTAGCGGGCATCGACCTTTTTCGTCCAGCCGTTGACCTGTGGCGCAATCAGCGTGCCGGTGGGCTGGCTCAGGCCACGCATGGTGACCTTGTTGAGCGTGACGATATCTATGGCCTGGTCAAGTGCCTGACGTACACGCACATCCTTGAGCGGGTTTTTACCCTTGATATTCGAGCCAGGCAGCTCGTCGCGAAACTGGTCCATACCGAAAAAGATGGTGCGGTTTTCAGCACCGTCCAGCACCTTGAGGTCTTTGTTGCTGCGCATCCTGCCCAGGTCTTGCGGACTGGGGTCCAGCACCAGGTCAACCTCACCCGACAGCAGCGCTGCTACACGCGTAGCTTCAGACTTGATGGGCGTGTAAACAATTTCAGTCACGTTGCCATCCAGCTTGCCCCACCAGTTAGGGTTGCGCTTGAACACCAGTTTTTGGTCTGGCTGCCAGCTTTCCACCACATAAGGGCCGGTGCCCATCGCGTTGCGGTGCGAAAAGCTTTCGTCTTTGGTTTTGATGTCTTTGGGCTCTGTGGCCTTGTTTTTCTCGGACCAGGCCTTGCTCATCATGCGCAGCTCGGTCAGCTGGTTCATCAGCACCGGGTTGGGCGCTTTGAGCATGATGTCAATCTCGCTGTCGCTGACTTTCACCACCTTGTCGATACCCTGCGCATACACGCCATAGTTCGATGTTTTGGCCATCGCCCGGTTGAGTGAAAACACCGCATCGTCAGCCGTAAAGGCGCTGCCGTCACTGAACTTCACGCCTTTGCGCAGCGTGATGCGCATCTGCGTCGGGGTGGTCAGCTTCCAGGCGGTGGCGAGTTGCGGCTCAATTTTGAAGCTTTTGCTGTTGTAGTAAACCAGCGACTCATACACCGCCGCGTGCACGCCGTTACCCAAAGCGTTGTTTTGCGAATGAATGTCCAGCGTGGGGATGTCGCTGGCGCTGGTCCATTTGAAGGTTTTGGCAGTGGCGGTCTGGCTCAGGGCCAGGGCGGCAACTAACAGAGCGAGTTTGAATGGCATGTGCAGTCCTTTACGCCTTAAAAAAAGGCGAATGATGAAA